>JBCBEA010000031.1:0-14945 GCA_038529195.1 Cyanobacteria bacterium J06600_6 | reverse complement strand
AGCTCATTCTTTTAGGGCTGCTTACCATCATGTCAGACAATTTAACTGCTTCTGAATTCTCTCTTAATTTAGCTCTAATAGAGGTGAGAGATTTATTGGCAGATTTTATTTCTGAATCTAATTTTGACGTTCAGATTGGTTTGGCTTTTGGATCTTCGTCAGCGCAACAAAGCGAGCATGCTAAACAGCTAATCGCTCAATGGCTCGATGGAATCGGAGCAGTGCCTGAAATAAAAATAGTCCCCAGTAGTCTAATTAACTGGGCAGATGGCGCATATGCGGTAGAGAATAATACAATTTATTTGTCTCAAGAATACCTAGCTGCTAACAATAACAATATCGAGGCGATAAGCGACGTAATTGTTGAGGAATTAGGACATGCTTTTTCAAGTCAATTAACCCTAGATGAAGCGCCCGGGGATGAAGGAGCAATTTTTAGCAAATTAGTTCGAGAGGAAACGATTGAGCCTCGTACTTTAAGCGAACTACTGGTTGAAGACGATATTGCCACAGTTGCGATCGGCGATCGCGAGATTCAAATCGAACAGGCACGACAAGGAGCAAACCCTGCTTTCGATTTAATTGGGCTAACGGCTTTGCGTAACGACCCTGACTTTGCCGATCTCGATGGTACGGGTTTTGATGTAGTAGTCATTGATTCTGGCTTAGAGCGCACTCACCCTTTATTAGACGACAACTATAGGACTGGATTTGATTATATAAACAATGATGGAAATCCCGATGATTTAGTCGCTCATGGAACTCACGTAGCGGGAACTATCGGCGCAGAAGATGAGAATATTGGAGTTGCTCCCGATGTCGGTTTAATTGGTCTAAAGGTGGGAGACGACCGAGGACCAAATAGTTTTGCAGTAAACCGCGCTTTGCAGGCGGTACTTGATGATGTCAATAATCCCGATACAGAATTCAATATTGTCGCTATCAACTTGTCTCTAGGAGAAGGTTTTTTTATTGCGTCTAATCAACCAAACTCATTTATTGATAATGAACGTCGCCGTATAATTCAAGATTTGGAAGCAGCAGGAGTCGTCGTTGTAGCTGCTGCTGGCAATAGCTATATTGGCAAAGAAGATAGTCGGGGAAATCTGTTTGATGCAACAGGAAATATACTAGAGCCGAACCAAGAATTAAACATCGCTTCTCCGGCAATCTATAGTACGCTCGCAGTCGGTGCCGTATGGCAAGACAATATAGATATAAGATCTCGCTCTGCAAGAAAGGGAGTCGCGGGCGAAGATCGAATTACTGAATTTAGTCAGCGTTTAAATTCAGATAATTTCCTGTTTGCTCCAGGCGCTTTTATCAATAGCACCGTGCCTTTAAAACCAGGTGGTGGCTTATTAAGTCAGTCATTCGGAACTAGCCAAGCATCTCCTCACGTTGCGGGTGCGGTAGTCCTGTTACAAGAAATTGCAGCCGGTTACGATGTTAGACTAAGCCCCGAGCAAATTCGAGACTATCTAATTAATAATGCAGATATTATTGTTGATGGAGATGATGAGCAAGATATAGTCGAGAACACCGAGTTAGCTTATCCTCGAATCAACATCTATAAATCGGCGATCGCTTTAAGAGACGATTTGGAAGATAACGATCTGGCTGTAGAAGATAATTCAGTCGAACAAGAAACTAATGCTGTTCTTAATGATGTTATTGATGAGGCGAACAGGGATCTCAATGGTAGTATTCCTCAGATAACTACAGATTTAGCTCTTTCGGGTCGTGGTTTTAGAGCTTCTATTGGCAAAGACGGCAGAACTGTCGTTGGCGATAAAGATGTCGATTTATACCGCATTAATTCTTCCACTTCAGGAATTTTAGAAATTGATATTGATTCAGTTGGTGAAACTGCTATCAGTGATTATGTCGATTCAGTGATAGTCATATTTGACGAGCAAGGAAATTCTCTTGGTCTTAATGATGATACCGATACTACAGATTCTTTACTGCGGATTCAAATAGAAGCGAATACCGACTACTATGCTGCGGTGACTGGCTTTGGCAATCAAGACTTAAATCCTCTAATTTCGGGCAGTGGTTCTGGAGGTGATACTGGAGATTATATTCTTAACAGTCGTTTGCTGCGGTCTAGTGCTGCGTTTGATATTAGTAACAACGTTATTGGCGGAGGCTTAGTTAGCAATATAGCCGTAGGGGATACTTTTGCGGGTATTCTTGGTGAGGATAATGGTTATATTCTAGGTGCTAGGGATGTGGATCTATATCGTTTTGTCCCGGTCAGCGATGATACAGTTACTATTCGTGTCGATGCCAGTCAAGCATTTGATGCCGATACATTTTTACGTTTGTTCAATGCTAGAGGTGATGAAATAGCGTTTAATGACGATGAAAATTCCACAACTAGAGGCAGCTTTTTAGAAATAGAGGTTGAAGCAGGTAGTGAGTATTATATTGGGATTAATGGCTATAGCCGAGACGCTAGAGATTACGACCCTCTGACTGGATTTGGAGCAGCACCAGGTAGCCAGGGAGACTATATTTTAACTGTTAGTGATTAGACCAAGCGATACCCAATGATTTACTAAGAACTCAAGCTCTCAATTGCCAAAGGACTATGCCCGAACTTACCAATGCCCTGCAGCCAAATGAAATCAGTCCGCTGCTTTAGCTAATAAGCCTGCTGCTGCTCCAAAACCTAAAAAGTTAGGTAGCCAAGCTGCTAACCACGGCATAATTGCCCCTGAGATTCCTAAAGATTGAGAGATAAACGACAGTAAATAATAGCCAAAAATTAGCCCAATACAAATCCCAAAGCTGGTAGCTTTCCCCGAGTCCTGAGGCTGTACACCGAGTACCGCACCAATCATCGCAAATACCAAACAGGCAAAGGGAACGGCTATTTTCTCGTGAATTCGTACCTGCCACTTGCGAATCCTTTGTTCATCCGCTCCTGGTCGAATGCGTTCAAGATGCTCTCTTGCCTGAAAAATATTCATTTCTGTCGTTTTACGACTTTTCTTTGTGATGTCTAAAGCTGCTTTCGGCAAGGCTAGCTGTTGATGTTCAAATCGGACAATGTTGTTATAGCTGCCGTCTGCACCAACTAAATAAATAGTGCCATTATAAAAATCCCAAATATTTTCGAGGACATTCCATTCTGCTGACTGAGCAACGACAATTTGACTAACTGGTCTTTGGGAGCGATCTAATACAGTTAGGTTAGTCATTTGCTTACCATTAAACTTTTCGGCATAAAACAGACGCATCAAAACCTCTTGAGTATCACCATCTTCCGTTTCAATTTCTGTATATTCAGGAAACAGAATGTTCTGAGTTTCAAAATCAGGACGAGTTTCTCCTAAAGCCTGCTTGAGAGTCAGAGCCGCTTGAAAACTAGCAGCAGGAGCGACAAAATTGTTAAACCAAAAAGTGACTGCTACCACGCAAAGGCTAAAAGCGATCGCTGGTAAAATTAGCCGATAGATGTTGACACCAATACTGCGCAGGGCAATTAGCTCACTGTCGCTAGAAAGACGGCTATAGGTCATGAGTGTCGCCAGCAAAATAGACATAGGAAAAGCAAACACCACAAATTCTGGCATTCTGAGCAACAGAATTTTGGCAGCAGCAGTCCAAGGTAGTCCAGAATCGGTTACTTTCCGAATTAGTTCAAAAACTGCTCCAATCGATAAACCCAGAGAAGTAAAGATGCCCATGCCAAATAAAAACGGGAGGCATAATTCCTTGATGATGTAACGATTCATCACGGATAAACCAAGACGGTTGCGGTCAATCAATTTCAAGATGCCAATTTTCATGGATACAGATGGGAAACAAAACTTAGCCGTAGGTTAACCTTAATTCGGTTGTTTGGGATGTTGGGTTTGATTAACGGCGATCTAAAGGCTAACGGCGCTGTTGCGCCAGCATTGCGTTGGCGAAGCAAGTCGAAAACTCAGCAACTTTACACCTCTTTAGGTGCTGTGAGCGTAATCGCACAGCTTATTATAAACATTGTTTTGCTTGAGAGCGGATTCAATTGCTAATTTAATTTATCGTTTGAAGCTTAGGGAATCCAGTAAATTTAACCTAGTTAAGCTAATATTGAGCTATTTTAAACTGAGATTTACAAACTGTTATTAATGATAGTTAGCGTTGTCTTAATTGAGAATTCTAATTCACATTAGACATTAGATACCTGGAAGATTGCTATGGCTAAACAACAGAACAACATACCCAAAAAATTAAAGCAGGGAAAAACTACTCACTCTCAAGAAGCTAAAGTACCGGCTGCATCAATTGGGCGTGGCGGGATACAAACCAATGTTAATATTCGCTGGACACGCAATAGAGCGTTTGTAGCTGGCGCTATTTTAGGAGTTCCTTTTTTATTAGCCACTGTCGTAACTTTTAAATCGGGAAACATTCTGATCGGCTGTGTCTTAGTTGGCTTGGCAATTTTTGTCGGGCTAATTTACCTAGCTTTACGGTACATAGAAAACAACGAATTTTAGCTCAAGCACCCCGCTTGTTAAACCACTTGAGCAACAATGGTTCGGTGTCGGGGAGTATTAACCGAGATAGTGGGAGTTTGAAAACCCGCCTCGACAAATGTTTGTTTCATATTTAGAGCGAAATATTGATCGAGGTAAGGTTCGGTGCTTTTCAGCAGAGTCAGAATATAGGGAGGCATTTTAAGAAATATTGCCGATTGAGGATTCATATCCATAATTGCTAGATATCCCCCTGGTCGTAACAGGCAACGCGCTTCTTTGATAATTGCCTGGGCTGCACTAGTAGGAAGTTCGTGAAACATTAGACAGGCTGAGACTAAATCAAAACTGCGATCGCCCAATCCTGTTGCTTCCGCTGCACAGTGTCGCCATTTTATCTGGGAGCCATGCTGACGAGAGCGATATTGGGCAACAGCCAAAAAATAAGGAGAAAGATCGACTCCTGTAACTTGGGCTTGAGGATAGATATCCTGTAATGCTTGGGTACTCATGCCGATGCCACAGCCCAGATCGAGAATACTTTGAGGTGCAGCTGTTATCTGTGTTTGGAGAGCCTGATGATAGCTCTGTCGCAGCATGTTGTCGCCATTGACATCCCCATCTGACCAGATTTTGGCATGAACAGCACGGGCAGCCGATTCTACTTCCCAGGCTGCTTTCCAGCTTAAGTTGCCCTCTGGATAGGCATGAAAAGAAGTTGTGTAGTAGCGGGGATATTCCAAGGCAGAATTTTCTACTAAAGCCAGGTCTTCAGTCCAGTTGCGATCGCTCAACTGCTGGACATTGTCCCGCCAAGGTACGCCAATCGCCTCGGCACGCTTAATCATCATGGTGCGAGCGCGAGATTTAGCAAAGTTGGCAAGAGGTTTAATTGCCAAAACACCTTTAACTAAACGAGATGTCAGATTAACCTTGAGCTGAGTACTGGCAGTCATCGGCGACAGGATATTTTTCGAATATTTTTTAGATAGCTATTCTTATTTTAAGATGTCTGCTGTTCCTAACCAATTCTGGGGGGTCAGAAATATTTTCAAAAATTAATAGTCCTCTCTGCTCCTAAATTCTCTGCTCCTAAATTCTCTTCTCCTAAATAATTTATCGCCTGACTGATTAGAGAAACGTTATGTGAAGCTGAGATAAAGTTACTCTTGATTAAAACAAGACTTCATAAACTTAGCCAAAATCCAGGAAAGCTATGAAATAATAGGCTTAAGACTAGATATTCATTATTATTTACCAATTTTGAGAGGTGCGTCCTTAGACAACGCACTTTTTTTTTGTCGAGTTTTGATATTTTGTTCTACTAAGAAAAAGCAAAATAATTGACAGCAACGATCTCTGGTGTAGACTAATGACGACCATAATCACCCGAAGATCCCTTTGAAGAATCGCAGCTACTGGCAACTTCTACCTTTTATTCGTCCTCAAAGCCTAATTATCTTCTGGGCTTTTGTCTGTACCCTATTTTTTACTGCCTTCTGGCCACTCAAAGCTTGGCTAGCGGGGGAAGTAAGCCAATATATTGGCAAGGGTGAACCTAGCAGTATTGCTCGTATTGCAGGATTAGCAGCCCTAGTTTTTTTGTTTCAGGGAGTGGCTCAATATGGACAAGATTCTTTAATGGCAAAGGCTTCTCTTAATGCTGCTTTAGATCTGCGTAAGTCTGTTTATGGTCATTTACAAAAGCTAAGTCTTAATTATTTTGAAGTTGCCAAAACAGGGGATTTGACCTATCGCCTTACGGAAGATGTCGATCGCATTGGGGAAATAGTTAATCAGTTTTTCCATGACTTTATTCCCTGTATTTTGCAGCTAATTGTGGTCTTAGGCTACATGCTTTGGCTGAACTGGCAGTTAACGATCGCGACTCTGATTCTAGCTCCCGTAATGGGCATTATTATTGGTACTTTTGGGGAGAAGCTGCTCCAGTATTCACGACGCAGTCAGAATCGTATTTCTAACCTCTCCGCACTGTTGACGGAGGTACTCGGAGGAATTCGTTTAGTCCAGGCTTTTGCGGCAGAAGATTATGAGTTAGAGCGTTTTACCACCGAAGCGGAAGCTAATCGCCAGGCTAAATATAAAGCGGAGAAAGTTAAGGCATTTCAGTTTGTGGTAGTTGGCTTTTTGCTAGTCATGACTGTGCTGTTTATTTTTTTTCTGGGGGGTTGGCAAATATCCTTGGGCAATTTAACGGGCAAGGATTTTGTCAGCTATATCACTGGGGTTGCCTTGCTGATCGATCCGATTACCCATACGACGAGTAACTACAACAGTTTTAAAGAAGGACAGGCTTCAATTGACAAGATCTTTGAACTGTTAGAAATTCAGCCTGCGGTAATTGAAAAAGAACAGGCGATCGCTCTCAAATCAGTTAAAGGTAAAGTTGAATATCTGGATGTAAGCTTTAATTATCAGACAGATATCACCGTAATCGATAATCTTAGCCTTGTCGCTCATCCTGGTGAAACTATTGCTCTAGTAGGATCTTCAGGAGCAGGTAAGTCTACCTTGGTTAATTTACTACCGCGTTTTTACAATACTAATCGCGGACAGATTCTAATTGACGATACCAACATTCAGGATGTGACTCTTAAAAGCCTACGCCAGCAGATTGGCATTGTACCCCAAGAAACAACTCTATTTTCTGGCACGATCGCTCAAAATATTGCCTTTGGCAAGAATCATTTAGAGTTAAAAGATATCGAAGCTGCTGCTAAAATCGCTAACGCTCATCAGTTTATTAGCGAACTATCTCAGGGTTACTTTACCTACGTAGGCGAAAGAGGAGTTAACTTATCTGGCGGACAAAGACAGAGAATTGCGATCGCTCGCGCTATTTTACTCGACCCCAGTATTTTGATCTTAGATGAGGCAACATCAGCCTTGGATTCTGAATCAGAAGCACTGGTGCAGGAAGCATTAGAGAGGATTATGGAAAATAGGACAGTGTTTGTAATTGCCCATCGATTAGCGACGGTAAGACGTGCCGATCGCATTTTAGTGTTAGATAGAGGAAAGATTGTAGAATCGGGTAGCCATCGGGAATTATTAGCTCGCAATGGCGTATATGCTAGTTTTCACGCTCGACAGTTTCAATCAGCATAATTTTCTTGCCTCTACTGTCTGCCTTCTGCCTTCTTAATTAAACTAACTTCAGTAAGGCGCATTCCCAAACCAAACGGGGTTGAACGTAGCTGAGTAAGCAGGTGCGGGTTTTTTCCCAGGTTGCCATCAAATCTTCCCGTTGATTTTGTTGCCAGAAACAA
Organism: Cyanobacteria bacterium J06600_6; assembly: GCA_038529195.1. Lineage (GTDB taxonomy): Bacteria > Cyanobacteriota > Cyanobacteriia > Cyanobacteriales > Xenococcaceae > Waterburya. The sequence goes on along the minus strand of JBCBEA010000031.1, from coordinate 7,180 downwards.
TATTGCAGATAATCTACGAGCCAAAGCTGGGTTGAGCTATCAAGTTCGTTTGTGACTGCCTGCGCCAGATTGAGAGCTTCTAAAGGAGTATTGGGCGATCTCTTTAACTGCTGTAATAACTGTTCGGGAATTAGCTGTAGCTGCTCCCAGGCTGAGATTGCCTGTCCTGGACTTCCCTGGGCGATCGCTATCAATTCGGGATATGCCAAAATTTCGCCATGGTTATTATTTTGTAAGACGGTGCTTAGATCGGTTTGAGACAAACGATAAAACTGAATCTTTTGGCAGCGAGAGACTAAAGTCGTTAATAAAGAATCGGTATCAGGAGCAATTAAGATCAGGGTCGCTTGACCAGGCTCTTCTAAAGTTTTCAAAAGGGCGTTAGCTGGGGCTTCTGCCATCGTGTGGGCATCTTCAATAATTACTACCTGCCGTTTAGCTTCTAGGACAGGACGATTGAGAAACTGAGTCAAATTGCGAATCTGTTCGATGCGAATTTTAGGTGGGGTTTTATACTGTAAACCTTTTTCCAAAGCCTGTTGGGCAGTGTAAAGCTCTCCCCCTTTCATAAAAGTTGGTTCTACCCAGAGCAAATCTGGATGATTGCCCGTTTGTAATTTCTTCTTGGCTAGAGTCTGGCGATCGTTCGATAAACCTTGAGTGAGCAATAGCTGAGTAAAGCCTTTGGCAGCAACAGTGCGCCCAATACCAGCTGAACCGCAAAATAAATATGCAGGAGCGATACGGTCTAACCTAACCGCATGTAAAAGTAATTCAACCGCTTTTGATTGACCCAATAAATCCTGAAAAGCTTCCATTATTTAGCCTGACCAACACTGCCTTTGCGAGTCAATCTTGCTCCCGAATCAATTTACCTTTTACCTTTTACCTCTGACCTAGATAAAACTCACACTAGAAACTTATTCCTCTTCATCAACAATCATGGCAGGGTCGATCAGGGTAATATCGTAAGGATCGTCAGGAGGAATAGTGGGAAAAACATCATATTCTCGATACTCATAGACCGCCTCTACCTGTGGTCCAAAAACGACTTTATCACCATTTCTCAGATCATGAAAACGTACCTTTTTGCCATTGATTAATAGCCCATTCACACTTGTTTTTCCCTCGGAATTACCATCAACGATTCGATAATAAGTGCTTTCTTCTGCTTCACGCTCAATTAAGGTTGCATGATGGCGGGAAACAAACTGAGACTGCAGCAAAATATCACACTGCTGACCCCTCCCTAGTGAATAGGCTGGCTCTTTAAGACGAATCTCGCGATAGCCTTTACTATCGGTGACAATTAGAACGTGTTCTTCGCGGTGCTTGGCAGGTTTTACAGTCATGGGCTAAATCGGAAATTCCCAGTTCTTCGTAACTACTTATTGCAGCTGGCTTGGTTGAGTAGAATGCATCTCGATTATCAGACCAGACTGTAAAAATATATTTCAGTATGGACTATCGAGCAGATACATACATGCACGTACACGAAGTATTTTAATGATTACCAGCTAGTTTAAGCAACTACAAATATAGCCCAAAATTCCTGTGTTAGAACGTATCTTAATCAAAATAAAATAGGGTAACAATTTTTCTCTGCTCTTCTGCTTCTGCACAGGTTTTTAACAGAGTATCGCTGTCATGAAAAGCAAAGCAAATCAACTGCTGACAGCGAGAAATAATTTCACTGTTGCACATTGAACTGGCTTCACCAAGAGACATATGGTCGTTATTTGAGTTTTCGATTAGATGAACGACTTTCTCAAGCTGTTTTTTTGACTCTCGGGGCTGACGGGATAGGCTTTGAGGCAAAATTACCGTTAACAGATTGGAATCAGCTCGCATCGCGCCTTTAATTGCAGCCGAATTTGTGCCAATTGCTCCTGAAGTAACTAAACGATTTCCTCCCAAGACTAGGGCATAGCTCATCATTTCGATTAGCTGTTGATGCATCAACGGTACGTGGCGAGAGCCTAACAGAGCAATTTTCTTAGAACCAGTTTGCTGAATTGCTGCTAGTTCCTGGGTTAATGTATCGAGGCTAATGTCGCTCGCCGTAACAGTGTCTAATGGTTGTTGGCTCAATGAACAAATATGGGTAATCTTAAATATTAACGCCAGCAATTGTAACAAAAGATTGTCATGGATAGCGATAGCTGTTGGCAAATCTTTATTTTCAGCTTTTCAGGCGATCGCTTTAAAGCTCTTACCTTTTACCTTTTACCTTTTACCTTTTCCTACGAACAGATAAGTTCAGTAGGTTTACTTCAAACTGACAGCGATCTAAGCCACGCTACCTCTTTTACGCGCTTCTTTATAAGAAGTTCCAACGTTACGTAAGCCAGCCTTAATTAGCTGCTGTTCTAGGAGTCCAAAAAAACGGGCGCGATCGCCTCCCCTCACAACTGCCTGATTATGAGCTTCCGCCAAAGAAACAGGATAACCATAGCCTTTTTGTACCTGTGCCATGACGATACTCAAAGACTGCTCAAATAAAGGAGGATCTTCGACCACCCAAGCAGGAACTTCAATTCGCGCCACTTCTGCACCCACGTTGACATAGCAAAAATGAACTCTTTGTGCTTCTTCATACAGATCTAAGATGCGTAGATTGCTGCGATAGAGAGGGCTGCGCTGCCCTGGTTGGAGACGATTTGCCCAAAACGTAGAGTCTCGCAAAGAATCTATTTTCTGACAGGGAAATTTTTCAAATAAATCGCCACAGTGAACCACACAGTTCGGATGTTCATATTGGCAACTATGGAGACGTAAAAAGTTTAGCCCTTCTGTACTGCGAGAAGCGCTAACGTAACCCAGCATCGGAATATTTGTCTGGCGCAGCTTTTCACAAGAGGCAAGAATTGGCGGTAAGATTTTGTCTCTCGCTTCGACGGGTAAGCCGTCTAGAAACCAATAAATTAGCGATCCGTCTACTAAAGCTAGGTTGGGTATGTTTTCATGTCCACCAGGGGGTAGAACCCAATTACAGGCCATTTCTGCTAGCATTTCGGCTTCCGACACTGTACGCCGATAGCCCATCCACTCTTCTAAACGAATTCCCCACTGCCGAGAGATGTATAAGTCTTCAGTCTTGTAAAATACTTCGGGAAGACTGTCTAACAGAGGATGTAAACTCTGCCCATAGTGAATCATAATCTGTCCGATATTGATCAGATAGCAGTAGGCAATTTCATGATGGGAAGGAGATATTTGTGAACCATCAGTCGCAAAAACGCTATGGCTATAGGGAGCTGGCTGAATTTCATAACATTGATCTAAAGGTTCGATGGGGGTCGCAGCAGCAAAAATTAGGCGATCGCGAAAATCCTCTTGATTTTGGATTAATTCTGCTTGACGGTTAGCTGCCTGTAGCTGGAGATCTTGGGCTAACTCTAGTCTTTTTCCTGAGGCGATCGCTTCTCGGTGCATATGTTGACTGATACCAGGAATTTGCCCCGCAATTTTGGCTAGATCTAACATGATGATAAATGACTAATACAGATGCTCAGTAGAAATGCTTGGTAGAAATGCCTGGCAGACAACGACAGATTGGCAAATCTAGAACTATGTTAATACCAGTATTAGCTAAAAGGCATCTATTTTAATATTTTTGTACTGATTTTATGTCTCCTGAGTTGCTTTCGCCGATCGCCATATCGCTCAAAACTGCCGTTACGGCTACGGTAATTACTTTTGGTCTCGGCACAGGCTTGGCTTGGTGGATGAATTGCTATCTGGGGAAAGGAAAGAGTCTAATCGAGACAATTTTGACTGCACCCTTAGTCTTACCTCCCACCGTGGTTGGTTTTTTACTTTTACTTTCTCTGGGGAATAATGGTTGGCTTGGGCAATGGTTGAAAGCAGTCGGTATCAGGGTGGTTTTTACCTGGTATGCCACGGTAATTGCAGCTATCGTCGTGGCTTTGCCTTTGATGTATAAGTCTGCCCATAGCGCTTTTGCAGCTGTAGATTCAGATTTGATTGACTGTGCCAGAACTTTAGGAGCAGCAGAGAACACAATTTTCTGGCGAATTATTTTACCTCTAGCGAAACAAGGTTTAATTGCGGGAGCTTTACTCAGTTTTGCCCGCGCGCTGGGGGAATTTGGTGCAACTTTAATGTTAGCGGGGAGTATTCCTGGTAAAACCCAGACAATTCCGATCGCTATTTATTTGGCTGCGGAAAACGGCGAAATGGATCGAGCTTTGGGCTTGGTAATTGTCCTCTTAGCTATCTCTCTATTTGTTTTACTGGGTATTAACTATGGCGATCACTTTACTCCTAGTCTGATTAATTCTCGCGATCGTGGAAGTCAAGCTGTTAGAAACAATCTGACTCAAGGTAGCTGTTATCTAGAAGTTAACATTCAAAAGCAACTACCAAATTTTTTGCTCGACATTGCTTTTAAAATTGAACAAAAAACTAATCCTCTGGGCATACTGGGAATTTCTGGCTCGGGGAAAACGACTTTATTGAGATGTATTGCTGGTTTAGAAACGCCAGATCAGGGCAAAATCATACTCAATCAGCGAATTTTATTTGATTCAGCACAAGGAATAAACCTCTCTCCTCAAGAGCGTCGAGTTGGTCTAGTTTGGCAAGATTGTGCCCTGTTTCCGCATCTCCGCGTCGGAGAAAATATTGCTTTTGGGATGCCGAGTAAAAACAGCCATAGAGCGATCGCTAGAGAAGTTAAGCGGCAGCTAAAGCAGCTAGAGTTAAGCGGTTTCAAACGGCGTTATCCCGATCGCCTTTCAGGTGGCGAAAAACAAAGGGTAGCTTTAGCTAGAGCTTTTGCCAGTCAGCCACAAATAACTTTACTCGACGAACCCTGCTCAGCTTTAGATAATAACCTCAAGGCAAGATTGCTTAATTTACTTCAGCAGCGTTTAGCTAACTATTCTGGATTCAGTTTATATGTGACTCACAATTTGACAGAAGCCTACAGTCTTTGCTCGCAGATATTAATCATAGACTGCGGTAAAGCGATCTCTTTTAGTAGTAAGTCGGAAATTTTTAATCGCCCACCCAATTTAGCGACGGCGCAACTTGTTGGTTGTCAGAATATTTCACCAGTCAAGATACTTAGCCCCAATTTAGTTAGAGCTACAGCTTGGGATTGTGAGCTTCAAGTCGAGTCAGTAATTCCCGAACAGTCCGCATATATTGGCATTCATGCCCATCAGCTTCGTTTTATTGATGCGGATCGGGGGGTCAATATCTTTTCCTGTTGGCTGACGGATTCTCAGATTTTGACAGATCGGGTTCGGCTCTACCTCAAGCTGCATTCAACTCCCCAACATTCCCAAGACTATCATTTGAGTGTAGAGGTAACTTTAATTGAGTGGCAGAGATTAGAGCCGTTAACAGCACCTTGGTACCTTCAGCTAGAGCCAAAACAAATTATGCTGCTTAAGAGTAAGTAGAAATTTTCAGCACAAATATCTAGTTAAAGTACGATTAACGTTGTCAACTATATTCCTTTGTTGTAATTGCGATCGCTAATTATTTTTTATATCACTCATGGAAAATATAACCGAAATTAGCCGAGCTGCTGCGGAACTTTCAAGAGCAGGCAAGCCATTGCAGGCATTAACAATTTACGAACAGGCTTTAGAAAAATTTCCCGATAATTTGGAAGTTCTAAACCATCTCGCAATTACATAGATTGATTTGCAACGTTACGGACAAGCTATCGATGTTTATCAGAGAATGCTTGAGTTAAATCCCGACGATAGTAGTAGATTACTTTCTCTTTTAGGCAATGCCCATTGGTGACAAGTTAAGAAAAAGTACAAGTTGTCAAATGCAGTCAAATTAAGGGGGATGAGAATTTTAAACTAAGTGGCAAAGCTTGGTTTTGTCCCTAAATGCGATCGCGAACAAATTAAATGGCACATTCACAAAAAAGTATTAGAGATCATGCTCGAAATAGAACTCATCCCAATGTGGATAATCAAGCAATTTCTCAACAACTAGAGGATTTGGTTAAACCCTGTGTTTACAACCAGCTAGTTTACTATCGTGGTCTGCAAATGCGAGCCAGAATTTTGAGTTTGCCATTGATGCTGGCAGCAGTGTTGACCCTTGTTTGGCGACAAGTACCCAGTGTTAGAGAATTAAATCGAATGTTAGCTAGAGAAGATTTGCTCTGGGCAAAAGCCGTGAAAGTTTCTCAACAAGCTTTGTCTCAGAGACTATTAACCATTGGTGACAAGTTAAGAAAATGTACGAGTTGTCAAGTGCAGTCAAATTAGGAGATGTAGTAGTTTTAAGCTATGTAGTGAAAATCAAATTTTCGCACCTGCGATCGCAAATAGTCAGATGTCATATAGACAAAAAGGGATTCGAGACCATGCCAGAAACAGAAGTCAGCCCAATATCGATAATCAAGCAATTTCTCAACAACTGGAAGATTTGCTTAAACCGTGTGTTTACAATCAACTAGCTTACTATCGCTCATTGGGAATGAGAGCCAGAATTTTAAGTTTGCCATTAATGTTGGCAGCAGTGTTAACTCTTGTTTGGCGACAAAGGCGCATAGTTCGCCGCATGTAGTACCATCAGTCAGAGAACTAAATCGAATGCTGGCTCGTGAAAATCTTTTATGGGTAAAAGCAACTCGTGTATCACAGCAAGCTTTATCCCAAAGGCTGTTAACCTTTCCGGCTGAATTGTTTGAGAAGGTCTTAAGCGAACTGTTAATTACCCTGAATCAAAGATGGTCTCAGAGAAAAAAGCGACCTCTCCCAAAAAGTGTGGCTTATGCCAATCAACATTTTGAACGGTTATGGATTGTCGATGCTTCAACCTTAGAGGCATTATTTCGTAAGCTCAAAAGTCTAGAGAGTTTAAATCGAGGAACATTAGGAGGACGAATTTGTGCGGTGGTAGATCTAAAAACCCGTTATCCAGTTCAAACTTGGTTTCACGAGCGTCCCTATGCTCACGAAAGCAATTTTGTGTCTCAATTACTCAAATTAGTTGTTCCGAAAACATTACTGTTGTTAGACAGAGGATTTTGGAACTATAGTTTGTTTGAGCAATTGATTGAATCTCAATCAGATTTTATCACCCGACTCAAAACCAATGCCCAATATGAATCAGTTTCAATTTTGAGTCAATCTAAATCTCATCGAGACACCTTAATCTGCCTTGGTACTGGTTATCAAGG
>JBCBEA010000030.1:0-15069 GCA_038529195.1 Cyanobacteria bacterium J06600_6 | reverse complement strand
TCCCTATTCCCCTGACTTTAATCCGATTGAACATCTTTGGTCGAAACTAAAGTCTTATCTGCGATCTGTTGAAGCTCGGTCTCGTGAAAAATTAGATGCTGCTATTTCTGATGGACTCCAATTGATCGATAAAAAAGATATTCGTCATTGGTTTATTCATTGCTGCTATTGTACTTAACTAGTTTGCATAGCGCTATATCTTCGGCTGCTTGGATTTTCTTTTCGTCAATTTCTGTGGGTTCGGTAATTTTTTTGATCACTTCACCCGTAGCTTTCCCGCTACCGCTGTTCCATTCAACGCCATCACCCTGTTTAAATTGCTGTGTCATAGATCGCTGATAACTTTTATATGTTTAGGACTAAGTTTTTTGTTCGTAGCGCAGCACGAATGTGCAGATCGTCGTCGCGAAGCCGAAGGCTTTTGGTCTGCGAAGCAGACACTGGCGCAATGCGCCGCACGACTGGGAAGCGAAGCTTCCGCGCTCTTAGCGATTAGCTTTTTTGGTCGAACAATTAAATCGCTCTGATTTATTTGAGTTCGGTTTCTAGGTTAACGATCGCCATAGAGAAGAAACGACTGTCTTTAGTCATAAATACTCAGTAGGATTGTGTTGAGTTGGTCGGCTAATTTGAATTAGTTTGGATAAGAAAAGCCAAACTGTAATAGGAACCGCGATCGAATTCAAGCTCATCAATAATAGTTAGATCTAGCTTCTGGTGTGCTTTGAGCGATCGCCAATGAATCTGATTAATGAACGTCATGCCTTGATGAAAAAAGTTTGTCTATGCTCGTAGTTTTTAACAAATCAACTGCTTATTTACCAATGCTCAACAAGTGGTCTTTAATCACCCAGAAAAATCAAATTACTATATTCTGAAAGCAATTCATCTTCGGTTAAAAATTCATTGTCTTGTTGGGGAGTCCAAAGTAATTCAAACTTCATTAAGTAATCATTAGGTACGATCGCGATGTTGGTTAGAGCATCTTTTAAATTATGGGCAGAGTAAATCTTCTCAAATAAAGCATTATCATCTGCCGTACCTGCAATTAGAGTAATTACTAAATACGCTGCTTGCCCAGAAACTTCAGTAAAATCACTTTCAACTGTTTTTAATTTCCCGTCTATGTGATTAAGAGTTTCTCGACTAAATTTACTTCTTTCAGAAATCGATATAGAATTAAATGCCGATTCCGCTCGATCAATGTTTAAAGAATTAGAACTAGAATAAACATAAACCCAAGCTGATTCATTACGCAGCAAAAGCAAAGCAGAATCTTGCAGTAATTTAAGCAAACCTTCGTTAGAAGAAGTATCGGCTTCAATCGTTAACTGGTTCAAGTCATGCTTGATATCTGCAGCTATAACCGAACTTAAAACAACCTGAATTAAAGAGATAGTTACTAAATCGTTGTCCCTCTCCCGTTCATATTTATCGCCAAAAATATTGGCTTTAGGTAGATAGTCGCTCAAGTCATCGCTAATAGTTCCAGTACTTACAAGTAAAACCATGCTCAAAAAGAAAACGACGACGGAAATTAGAACAATAGTGCCAACTAGACCAAGAGGTTCACCAGAAGAAGAGCTAGAGCTGCGATAATTACTAGAAGGAGATGTAGTTGGGATCGATTGACTGGGAGAACTAGATCGGCTTCGGCTAGGAGAGCTAGATCGATGAGGTTTGCTGCGTTTAAATGAACCTCCACCGCTACGTCCACCAGATTTTTTAGCGATCGAGAAGTTTTTAGAAATTGATTGCTGTTCGATATTGCTATGGAGTATTTTACTCGCAGGATAACCGTTCGCCTTGGAAGAGGCAAATAGTATAGTCAAGCTAAAGGATGCCAGTACAAGCGAAATCTTTCTAAACATTGATTAGGGTAATTAGCAGTTGATTATACTTTTAATTTACCCAGATTGATTTCAAAACTAAATAATAGTTTTTTGCTTCAGATTTTGTCTGGTTTTGGAATATTTTTACTTGATATTTTAGTGAGACTAGCCTGGAGAAAAGTTCACGAACTACTAAGTTGAAATAATTATAATTGGAGTTATTAAATCGTGCGTTTAGGAACACTAATTGGATTCCTAGCTATTATTATTGCCCTATATATTTTGTGGCGGATTAAACAAGTATTATTGCTGGCTTTTGCTGCGGTGGTTTTTGCTACTGCAATCAATCAGCTAGTTAAATTACTTCAAGCAAAACTGAAATTGAAACGCAAAACGGCGATCGCGATCGCCGTGACGGGGGTGCTGACTTTTATCGTCAGTTTTATTGTCCTGGTAATTCCACCCTTTATCGATCAGTTTCAAAGATTAGTTACTCTTGTACCTTTAGGTTTAGAACAGCTTAGTAGCTGGAATGAATGGCTACGTAATTTGTTACCAGATGGTTTGATAAAAGAAGTTCAAGGATTAGAAAGTCTGGGACAAAATATCCAGTCTTTTGCGGATGGCTTTATTAGTAACTTTTTTGGTGTATTTTCCAGTACCCTGGGAATATTTTTAAATTCTCTGTTAGTTATAGTTGTCACGATTATGCTGCTGTCTAATCCGACTCCCTACAAGCAGATGTTTCTGTTGATGTTTCCTGCTTTTTACCGTCAGCGTGTCCAAACTATCTTAAAAAAGTGTGAGAAAAATTTGGGCGGTTGGGCAATTGGAATCTTGTTTAATATGGCTGTAATCGCGGTTCTGAGCGGGGTTGGACTGCTGATTTTGGGGGTACAGCTGCCTCTGGCAAATTCTTTATTGGCAGGGATGCTAACTTTTATTCCCAACTTAGGTCCAGTCTTAAGCGTTGTTCCCCCCGCAGCTATGGCTTTGCTTGATGCCCCGTGGAAGGCGATCGCCGTGGTAATTCTATATGTTGTAATTCAGCAGGTGGAAAGCAATATTTTAACCCCCGTCGTCATGCAGAAGCAGGTATCTCTGCTACCAGCCATCACTCTACTTTCTCAAGTTGCCTTTGCTGTCTTCTTTGGTATCTTAGGTCTATTTTTAGCCTTGCCAATTACCGTGGTAGCGCAGGTTTGGCTAAAAGAAATTCTAGTCAAGGATATTTTAGATCGCTGGCAGATTGAAGATGGTTTGCATCGCTTTAATTCTCGTAAAGTTAGTAGAGGGAAACAGAAAGCCAGCCAGTAATCCCCCTGTGCTTATTTATTTTTCTTTGACTCATAACTAAATCAGCCTGAGTTGGGGATAAACTTAAATCCTGGCTATCCAAGCTTAAATCGGGAATAAAAGGGCTAATCGATCTTTCCGAGGCTCAGAGGTACTCAGAACTATAGCCTCATAGGGCGGACTGCTTCGAAGAAGCTGCGACGACGAACTACGCATATGTGCTGTATTTGGGGCTTAAAGCTTAAAGCCTATAGCTTATAGCTACCCCAATAGCATAATTCTGTTAATCCGAACCTGGGTTAAATCACAAAGGGAGCGATCGCATATTCGTGCCACTGTCTTTGATGCCATTCCGCAACGTAGGGGTTAACCCGAAACTGAGGCTTTTCTCCCGCCTGTACGTCAATACGCAAGAAAGAATAGGGTCTTTTGTGACTTTGGCGTTTACCGCTGCGCCCTACATATAGTCTTGATTGACCGATTGGCTCTGATTCTAGGTCTGCATCTTGATACAGTACTGTACCTTCTCGGCGTTGGCGACGTAAACTATGACCACTACCACCACAGACAATCCAGTTGATATAGGAATCGGCAAAACCCGTATCTTTGGTTTGCAGATGTTCAAAACAGTGAGCATGTCCCGATAAAACCAAATCTACTACCGAGCGATCGCGGGGTAAAGAACCCAATTCTTGAACCACATCATCAAATACCTGGCGCAGGCGATCGCGTACTGCTAAAGTCTGTCCCTGAAACCACTTGGTTTTTTCGGTTACGTAGGGTGGGTGATGGAAGAAAACAACTCTACCTCTTACATTTTCATCCTGCCAAGAGCTAACTAAACTATTTTTAAACCAGGCTAGCTGTTCCCAGTCAATTGCCTGTACCTCTTGATTAAGCTGTTTTTCTATATCTCGCTGGCTTTCGGCAATATGCTCTAATTTTGCATAGTAATCATCAATTAACTCTGCTTCTTCCGGGTTCTCTCCGTCTAGAAGCTCTAAAGCTGCCTGAATTGACTGTTCTCGCTGAATTAGCTGACGCTGGCGCTGCAACAATTTGGCTCTAGTAGTTTCTCCCTCTTCCGTATTGGGAATTACTTCTGGCTGATTAAAAGTATTAGAATCGAGGGCAAAAAAATCCACCCCACCATAGCGAAAAGTATAGTAGCGGTTTGGTAAACGAGTAAACTTACCAGGCTGATAATTCAAACAGCGATCGCCTGAATGTTCTGCCGTATAGTGAAGCTCCAGGTGTTTTTTGAGTCGCTCTGTGCCTTTTTTCTCTAGGAGATAGTCTAGGAAAGCCCGAGCATAAGCATCGCCACAGTCTGAACCATGCCAACCCACATCTATGTCAATATGTCTACGCAATAGACGACGGGGTAGCCAGGTAGCCTGAGCTAAAATTCCGTAAATTAGAGGCAAATCATAATAGTCATGATTACCTGGAGTCAAAAAAAAGGGTGCTTTAAATGTCAGACGATTGTATTCAAGCTGCTGGGGTTTTTCTCCACCAACTAAAAATTCTCGATAGGGTTCAATAAAGTTCTGCTGATAATATTCACTCGAACCTACCTGATAAACAACATCTCCAGTATGGATTGTAAAACGCGAATCCTCCTGCTGGAGCATCATTTCGGCAATTTGACGTTGAGGCTGATATTTTAGGTGAGAGCCACAGCCACTATCGCCAATCACTAAAAAAGAGAAATTGGGATTGTCTGTATCCGCCTCATCAACAACTAATTTGGTTTGATCAATGGCGCTATCTGATATTGAGCTTTCTTGCCAGCATACCCGACGTTTCATGCGAGCGATTTTCGCTGATATATCAGGATCGGTGACGAACTTCATTTAATTACTGTAGTTGATTATCTAAGGGTGATTTAAAGGTAATTTTGAAATTATTTTGCTTAACTTAGCTTCTGATAATTAAGCAATTAGGCTTGGTCAAACATCAGCAGGATTTAGCTGCATCATCTGCCAGGTTACAAACGTGCCGACGGGACTCCACAATAAATAAGGCAACAGGAGCACAAACGCAGTCCCCGAAATCGGCTGGACGGCTGTGGCTAAAATTGCGCCGAGAAAAAAGCCTGTTCCGCCGATAATTGTCCCAATTTTGAGGCTGCGAGTCTTACACATTACCAGAGTGTAGAGGGAGATTGCTGTTTCCACCAGCACATAGAATCCCATCAATAACCAGCTAGAAGCATCCCCAGGCTTTGCTTGCCAAACATTATATGCTGACCAGGCTCCACAAATAAAAACTACTGTCCAAATTACAGGTATTGCCCATTCAAAAGTTAGCCAGTTTGGACGACGTAAGCGTTTAAACCAACGAAAGTCACGACTAGAGATAAATCGATTGCAGGCAAAAGGGATCGCCAGGGTGACAATGCCAATAATTAACCAAGCAGGAATCATAATAATTAGTTTAACTAGTTTGAATCTCAAAAATAAAAAATAGCGATCGCCGTGATCACAACTAGCTATATCAGTTAAATATTGCAGCTAGGTGTTTAAACCAGGAGACACAACAATATTTGATGATGCTGTATTAATTAATTTAGCGGTTTGTTTCCGAAAAGGCATGCTTCTATTGGCTATGAATCCATCAGATGATCATGTTTTCTCAGATCGATTTTCTACGATCTGTTTCACGTCCAAGAGTCGGCGGTTTAGATAGTGAAACCCGAGCAAATTTTGATTGAGCCTAAAATAAGTTGGCAAAAAAAGCCATTGAATCCCAAGATCCAGCATAATAATTCTGGCTGTTAACAATTTTCTCTACTATTCACCTAGTCGATCGCGGTTAAAAGCATGGAAAAAATGGGAACTCATCTAGTTATAGATGCTTGGCAAGCGCCTGCTGGATTACTAAACGATCCCAAAATAATACGAACTGCCCTAATCGAAGCGATTACGGTGGGAGAAGCAACTCTAATTGACATCTGCGTCCATCAATTTAGCCCTCATGGTGTGACTGCCACCGCAACTTTGGCAGAATCGCATATTGCGATCCACACATGGCCAGAACATGGTTATTTTGCCGCCGATTTATTTTTTTGCGGGTCAGGTAAGCCGAGAATAGCTGCGAAATTACTACAAAACGCCCTAAAAGCTAGGCAAATTAAAATCCAAGAACTAACCAGAGGGTTTACACCTTCTTGTAATCCAATTACTGTCAAAGAAAAATAGCATCTGGTTGATTAAGAAGAGAATCTAAAATTATCCCCTATTTAATTGAGTTGAAGATGATTAAACAGCGATAATAATGATGAGATTCAAAACTAGCCCTCTACACTATTTATCTGGCGCAACATGGCTAACATTTCTGCTGATTTTGTCATCCAGCTAGCTCTGATCCTGGTATTAAGTACTCTTCCATCCTTAATTTATTTACTGATACGTAAAAAAGCTAAAAAACGCTGGCAGTCTAGGCTCAGACGCGCTCAGAACTTCAGCTACTATCGTCCAAGTTATCGAGAACGGCTACATCGTAATGCCTATGACTATAGCAATGATGTTTATCCCGCACAGGATCGTCGTCGTACAATAACTAAATATTTTGTCGGTGACACTACCTGTATTAACAACGCCAATTCTCCCTATATTCGCTGTGCAATTAATCCTGAAGGACCCTGCGATGATTGCATACATTTTGAGAAGCACCATCATGATGGAGAAAAATAAAGATCTGAGCGTGAAATTAAAATAAGATGCTGTTTTAAGATAGTTAGGCTAATTTACAACAGCAAGCGATTATTAACCTCATAATCTTAATGTCTGACTTCTTCGATCTCCAGCTTATTGTTAACGGGATTGCCATCGGTAGCATTCTTGCCTTGGCTGCAATTGGTTTAACCCTCACCTACGGCATCCTCAAGCTTTCTAATTTTGCCCATGGTGACTTTATGACTTTAGGGGCTTATCTTACCTGGCTGACAAATAAGACGGGACTGAATATCTGGCTCTCAATGTTAGCAGGAGCAGTAGGAACAATCATTGCGATGCTAATTTCTGAATATTTGCTCTGGAAACCAATGCGCGATCGCTGTGCTAGTGATACTACCTTAATTATTATTTCGATTGGGCTATCTCTGTTTGTGCGTAACGGCATTTTATTACTCTATGGTGGTAGCAATCAAAGATATCAGCTTCCTGTCGTTAGAGCTTTAGAATTTGGAGATTTACGCATTGCTTATTATCGCCTAGTTGTGGTCGGATTAGCGATCGCGGCGATTGTCGCTCTCCATCTGATTCTTAAAAATACTAAGATTGGCAAGGCAATGCGAGCAGTAGCAGACAACATCGAGCTAGCTAGAGTTTCGGGCATCAACGTTGAGCGCGTTGTGCTGTGGACATGGATTATTACGGGAATTCTTACGGCATTTGCAGGAACGATGTATGGTTTGATTGCCGTGGTTCGTCCCAACATGGGCTGGTTTTTGATTCTACCAATGTTTGCTTCGGTAATCTTGGGGGGAATTGGTAACGTTTATGGGGCGATCGCAGGGGCGTATATCATCGGTATCGCTCAAGAGTTAAGCGTTCCTCTTCTTGGTTCGGAGTACAAGCTAGCCGTAGCTCTAGCAATTATGATTGTGATTCTCTTGGTGCGACCCCAGGGACTTTTTAAGGGATAAGCAAAGGCTTGAACCGCATGTATGAGGGCAGAAGAAATAGATTTGCGATCCAGGCAATCATATACTTTTAGTGTATGGCAGCTAATAATGAAATGACAAAACAAGTAGCTTTTCTCGGATTAGGCTTAATGGGTGGATCGATGGCAGCTAATTTAGCGCGTCACGGCTATGAGGTCAAAGCCTGGAATCGAACGAGCGATCGCCCTGGAGTTAAAATTGCAGCCGATGCAGGGGCAACCATTGTTGATTCAATCGCTACGGCAGTGGAGAATGCAGAGATTATCTTTTCCTGTGTGGGAGATGTTCCCGATGTAGAAGAAGTCATCTTAGGTGAAGCGGGCGTAATTAATCATGCCCCAGCTAATGCCCTGATAGTCGATATGAGTACCATTGGTAGTGTTGCAGCTAAAGAAATTGGACAGCAGTTACAGCAGCAAAACCTAAGATTTATGGATGCTCCCGTTTCAGGCGGAGATATCGGCGCGCAGAACGGTACACTAACCATTATGGTCGGTGGCAAAGATTTGGACTTCCAGGAGTGTTTACCTTTGTTTGAAGCAATGGGTAAGAATATTACCCTCTGTGGCGATATGGGTAGCGGACAGGGAGTTAAGATGTGCAATCAAATTTTATGTTCCCTCAATATGATCGGCATCTGTGAAGCGATGGAGCTTGCCAAACATCAGGGCATCGATCCTAACTTAGTTGTTGAAGTGTGCGGGACAGGTGCAGCAGGCTCTTGGGCATTATCGAATCTCGGGGGCAAGATTGTAAACCAAGATTACGATCCTGGTTTTGCAATTAAACATATCGTTAAAGATTTAAGGTTGGTACAGTCAACCAACGAAACATCAGAGCATAATCTGCCTGGGACAGAATTAGCCGATCGCCTTTTTCAAACAGTTCGAGCAATGGATGACGGGCAAGCCGAGGAACAGGGAACACAGGCAATGATCCGTGCTTACAGTAATCAGTAATCAGTCAACAGTCAACAGCAATAGCAATAGCCATGACCACTATTAGTAACGAACAGCACAAGCAAAAAATGCAGCGCCGTAAAGAGGTGCAGGAGCAGCGTCTAGCAGATAAAAAAGCCGATAAGGGTTTAATTATTATCAATACTGGTAATGGCAAGGGTAAAACTACCGCTGCCTTGGGTATGGTAATGCGATCGCTCGGTCACGGTTATAAAGTGGCGATTGTCCAGTTTATTAAGGGTGCTTGGGAACCCGCTGAGAAAGCCGTATTGGGCAGATGGGAGGATCAGCTAGAGTTTCACGCCATGGGAGAAGGCTTTACCTGGGATACTCAAGATCGAGAGCGAGATATAGAGAAGGCGACTGCTGCTTGGGAAACTAGCCTTGAATATATTCTTAACCCCGAATATCGGACAGTACTTTTAGATGAGGTTAATATTGCTCTTAAGCTTGGATATTTAGACGTTGACACCGTGATTGAAGGTCTAGCTCGTAAACCCGAAGACTCTCACGTGATTTTAACGGGCAGAGGCGCGCCCGATAAATTAATTGCGAGCGCTGATTTGGTAACAGAAATGTCTCTAATTAAACATCCCTTCCGCGAACAGGGAATCAAAGCACAACCAGGAATCGAATTTTAGTCAGCCTAAGAATAAATGCTATTTTAGAATTCCCGTTATTCTTTAGTCACAATTTAGTCATGAGATCGATTAATGAGTATCACCAGCTCTAGTAAGGGAATTCAAGTTTGGCTAGAACGTTCCTCTGCTGCCGTATTTCTGGCAGGACAAATAGTAGTTCACCTGTTGCAGGGAAAAATACATCGTCAAAATACGATGGAACAGATGAAAGTAGTCGGTCCAGATTCTTTAGTAATCGCCCTGGTGACGGCAACTTTTGTGGGAATGGTATTTACAATCCAAGTTGCTCGGGAGTTTTTAAACTTTGGCGCAGTCCAAGCAATTGGGGGAGTTTTGGCTCTGGCTCTCAGTCGAGAATTAGCACCTGTGTTAACTGCTGTAGTTTTGGCTGCTAGAGTCGGCTCTGCTTTTGCTGCGGAAATTGGCACCATGAAAGTTACCGAACAAATTGACGCTCTTTACGTACTAAAAAGCGATCCGATTGACTATCTGGTGATTCCCCGACTAATTGCCTGCTGCGCGATGCTGCCAATCCTGACGATTGTTTCTTTAGTGATGGGCATGGTTGGAGGAGTGTTTGTTGCCGAGCTTTTTTATGGTATTTCTCAGACCACTTTTATCGATTCTATTAATAGCTTTCTTCAGCTTTGGGATTTGATTAGTGCAATGATTAAAGCCGTTATTTTTGGCAGCATTATTGCCGTAATTGGCTGTAGCTGGGGTTTGACTACCAGCGGAGGAGCTAAAGGAGTTGGCGAATCTACGACTACCGCAGTAGTAATGGCTTTGATTGCAATTTTTATTACTAACTTTTTCTTATCCTGGCTGATGTTCCAAGGTTTAGGTCGTCAATTTCTCAATTAAATAAACAATAGATTGGAAACTGAAGACTTTAATTGTTCACCTCGACTGAGTGAGAATTCGGCTCATTGTAAAATAGGAATAATAGCCTAATTACAGCCTGGCTCTGTTCGGCTTAGGCGCTGTCATAACTTTAGTTAATAACCCTAGATAAGATAATGACTACGGACCTCTCCAGCAAAAAGTCGACGGAAACCGTTGAGCTAAAACCAAATTTTAAAATCCCCCTTGGCTTATTGGCGATCGCTCTAGGAATATCTTTCTTTTCTGTTTGGGGAAGCTTACCCATTGCTATTTTGGGTTTATTTCTGACGATCCAAACTTTTCTGATTCGCATTCAGTTTAGTGAATCAGCCCTAAGCGTCTTGCGATCGGGCAAGGTAATTCGCAGCTTTCCCTACAGCGATTGGTTAAACTGGGAGATATTTTGGCAGCCAGTACCAATTCTGTTTTATTTCAAAGAGGTCAACAGTATTCATTTTTTACCAATTATTTTTGATGCTAAAACTCTGGCGGATTGTTTACAGAAACACTATCCTCTTATAAAAAACTAGATCACACTATTCATTAACCATTTCTAGACAATTTTATTTTCATAACTCTTTTCTGCTCATGAACTCTGAAACTCCTGCTAACCCCGAATCAGATAAAATCATTTTTGAACCTGTTGAATCATCAGAGCTATCTGAGACATTGGACGAGCCAGCAACAGACATATTTGATGCAGAGCCAGATATGTGGTCATCAGAGACAACTGACGTAACCCTTGAGACAGAAACACAAGAATCTGAAATACAAGAGTCAGAAACAAAAGAACCAGAATTCTTAACTGAGTTGTCAGAATTGGGCGATCGCAATTTAGACCTAAATTTAGATCTAAATCTAGATAGCAATTCTCAAACAAAATCTGAACCCCAGTCTGAATCTGAAATAAGTTCCGAACCAGAATTATTTGTCGATACTTGGTTAGATGAATCTAAGCCAGCCGTTGTCAAAACTTCAGAAACTGCCGTCTCAGGCGAGGATGAGTTAGAACAGCTAGAACAACAAAAATCTACTCTCCAGCGGGAAATTGCTGAATTAAAGACTTATAAAGAGCAGGTATTACTGTCTCAGGTACGAGAAGCCCAAGAAAGTATGGGTAGAATAATTGAGGAGGGCACAAAAGAGTTAGTTGAACGTAAAGCAGCTTTAAGAATTGAAATTGAAAAATTGGAACGTCGCCAAGCCAGAATCAACCAGGAAATGCGCAGCAATTTTGCGGGTTCTTCTAAAGAATTAGCGATTAGAGTCCAAGGTTTCAAAGAATACTTGGTTGGCAGCCTGCAAGATCTCGCCTCCGCTGCCGATAAATTAGAATTGACGCGCACAGAAAGCCCTGCACCCAAGCGAGAAAGGGTCAGAGATAGAGATGAGCCGAGAAGAGAAAGTCGCGATCGCGATTCTAGAAGCAGCAGAGATAATAGAGATCCTAATCGACCCCGAAACCGTCGTAACAGCGAAGCAGGCAGATCCAGAAATAACGGCGATTCCGCTCCGCGTACCTTTGCCGATCGCAATCTTGGGGGGCAATTTTCTGAGCCTACTTTTGCCGATCGCAGTAAACGCATTCGACAGCTATTAGACAAATATTGCAACAGCCCCGACTATTATGGCTCTCCTTGGCAGCTACGGCGTACTTTTGACCGTAGTCAGGCACAAAAGGTACAGGAATGGTTTTTTTCTCAGGGGGGAAGAGGCGCTATTGATGGTATGGGTAGCCGTCTGCAAAATATTTTGGTCGCTTCCTCGGCAATTTCAATCCTGCACGATTTATACCGCGATCGCACCCAGTTTTTAGTCTTGACGGATACCCCAGAAAACTTGGGAGAATGGCGCAAGGGATTGGAAGATTGTTTAGGAATTTCTCGTCGAGATTTTGGGACAAATCGGGGTATAGTACTGTTTGATTCTCCCGACGTTTTAGTACAGCGTGCGGAACGTCTAATCGCCGATAAATTATTACCTGTAATTATTATTGATGAGACAGAAGACCTGTTGAACTTATCTGTTTTGAAGTTTCCTATTTGGCTGGCTTTTACGGCTGCTAATCGAGCTTCATCCGCTAATTATTTGTATTAATTACTTCTAGTGTTTTGTTTATTACCCAAAACCGTTAGACTGATCTTAAAGACTTAATATTTAAAAATATTTATAAATCATGAGCTTAAGTTTTACTATAAGTACCCTACTAATTTTGGCTGCTTATCTATTGGGATCGATTCCGACTGGATATCTTTTAGGTAAATATCTGAAGGGGATTGATATTCGCGAACATGGTTCGGGTTCTACAGGTGCAACCAACGTTTTGCGTTCTGTGGGTAAATATCCTGCAATTGCTGTACTGTTAACTGACTTATTAAAAGGCTCATTAGCGGTAACCTTAGTTAATTTTACTTATAGTAATTTAGCCAGTGATTTATTACCCGCTGGCTGGCATGCTTGGCTAATCATTGGTGCTGCTTTCGGCGCAATCATTGGTCACAGCAAGTCTATCTGGCTTAATTTCACTGGTGGAAAATCTGTAGCTACTACTTTGGGGGTTTTGTTCGTAATGAACCCCACTGTGGCTTTGGGTACTCTGGCAACTTTTGGCGTAATTCTGGGCATTTCCCGCATTGTTTCTTTGAGTTCTATCTGTGGTGCGATCGCCGTTAATATTTTGATGCTAGCCTTAAATCAGCCTTTTGCCTTTTCTCTCTTTGCTGCTTTTGCAGGAGTATATGTAATTGTTCGCCACAAAACAAATATCGAACGTTTGCTTGCTGGTAGCGAACCCAAAATTGGTCAGGCACTCTAAGTTTGCTCAGTAGCAATACAGTTCATCAGGACTCTGACACTATTCAACAACAAAATATTCGGCTTTAGCATAATCGTTAACGCAACCTGCCAAACCCTGTGCATCTAGTCTGCCCGAACTATAACGAGAACCCATACTATAGTAAGTATTAAAGCAGCGCTCAAAATAAGTATCTACAACTTCAATACAGGTGTTATCTGTGGCGCAGATATCTAGCATTTGTGCTTTGGTTTCTTCCGCTATTGCCGATTGATTACTGAACTTAGTTGCAATTGAAATTCCCGCTGCCGTTGTAAACACAACAGCCTTAACGACTTTTCTCATAATTTAAATAGTTTTGAAAGTTTCAAAATTAACCTGACCTTTCAAAACTATTTCGATCTATGTTTTATTGCTGTGATCTAACACAATACAAAAATATTGTAAAAAGCTGTAATTTTTTTAGTCTTTAAGCAGTAGATAAAATAAGTTTCCGCTACCGTTAAGCAATCCCGCTCTCGATCCTGCCAGATCGCCACTGCCTAAAAAGATATCAACTCTTCCTGCACCTTTGATCGCGCTACCCGTATCTTGGTCGAGAACATAACGACTGACAACCCGCGTATCTGTTTTGCCATTAGGTTCGACATCAGGAATAGGAGCCACGATTAGGGCAAGGGCGCCAGGAGGCATAATTGATTTATCTGTAGCAATAGAGCGATCGCCCGTCACGGGAACACCTAAACTACCTGTTGGGGGTCTGCCATCGGTTTCCCGAAAGAAGATAAAACGATTGTTGCGGGGAATATATTTATCTAACTGCTTGGGATTGGCTGCAAAAAAGTCTAGTAGTCGAGGTAAAGTCAACTCATCTTTCCCAAACACGCCATCTTTCACCAACTCTCCCCCCACGCTGACATAGGGATAATTAGTTGTACCACCATAGCCAACAGTCATAGTTGTACCGTCGGTCATGTTTAATCTTGCCGAACCCTGTACCTGGACTAAAAAAGCCTCCAGGCGATCGCTCAACCAAACAAGCTCATGACCCTTGAGAATATTCTTCTGGTTATTCTGACTAGCTAAACCATCTTTTCCCTCTAACTGGGCACGGGTAGGATGGCGCTTGGCTCGTTTGATACTGTCTGGCATTCGATACAGAGGATAGCGATATTTTGCTGTCCGCACTCGGCTAGCGGTGTAGGTAGGTTCAAAATAGCCTGTAAATTCAACTCTGCCCCGATTATCTTTACCTACGGATTGATAAAAATCAAATTCTGCCTTAACTGCTTGTTCTAAAGCCAGAGGATCTTTAGTCGTCAGCAATAGCTCTTTGAATCTTAAAAGCGATCGCCGAACTCGATCATGATTAAACTTAGTATTTCTCTGCTTCTTATAGCTGTTGACTGCTTTGGGCGTACTCAAATAATAAAGACTATGCTCTACTGACTTAATTAAAGCCTGACGTTGAGCTTTATTCCAACTGGGAAGCTTTAATTCAGACTCAGTTAAACAGTTTGGATTAATTCTCTGAAGCAAAAGAGAACAGGATGTTGATTCTGTTAAATTGTTACCCAGCTTAGTATCTAGACCAACATACTTAAGTCGCTCGGGTGATATAGGCTTAAGCGGAAACGAAACTGCTGTTTGTCCCCAAAAAGCGACCGCCACAAGACTGAGAGCAAAAACTGATTTTTTCATTAAGTGGAAGATACTAAATATTTAGTCACCGATTCTGACACATTAATCTAAGAATCAACCACAAAAGAAATAGTTCCTCCGCTCTGATAATTGGCGTTGGTAATCTGATGTATGATGTCCAAAATATTTCGGTTCGTAGTTATCCGCTATTAGCCATTTGTGACAGGTTAAGGGTTTGTGTTGAAATTTAATTGATATTCTCGGCGTTGCTGGATCTAGGGATGATTTTATAATTTTCACTACCAAATAGATGAACTAAAAAGCTTAGAGCTCAGAGCGCAGAGGCTTACGC
>JBCBEA010000029.1:0-15109 GCA_038529195.1 Cyanobacteria bacterium J06600_6 | reverse complement strand
GGATGAGGGATAAAAGTGGACTGACGTTAGTCGGGGACTGATGCTATACAGGATTTTAATCCAGCATCTTTTAATCCTCATCCTTCTTCGGGGCTGCTTTGCGAATTTCCGAATAAAAAGCAGTTTGTTTTGTACCGTCTTTGAACTTAACTACCGTAGTGCGCATTTTAAAATTCTCGCTGGCAAACCACTGTCTTTCCTCTGCTTCCATATCGTCATTAGCAATAGTCAGAGTTAGCGCCTCATCTTCTCCTAAAACATATTTTCCGCAAACTTTACTGTCTTGAGGGCGAATCAATTTTCCTGTGGTGTCGCTATCGGGGTCTTTAACTAAAACCATGGTTGCCGACCCCACCTGCTTGTCTTTACCCCAATCTACCGAGTTATCCCAGCTTTGGACTGTACCGCCAATAGCCAGCCCAGAATCTAAATTGTGCTTCTGACAGAGTTCCTTAACTTTTGCATCATCCGCTGTCAAAAACTCAATCGTAATGTCGACTTTGCTGCTAGCAGACTGATTCTTGTCTAAAAAATAATTAGTACGCTGGGTAAACCATCGACCCGCGCTTTGGTTTAGGAATTTTTCTGGATTCATGATTATATGATTTAACTGACTCTATAGAGATTTATTTAACTTACCGCCTTTAATCAATTGAACATATCTTGGTTCTCTTAGCAACACCAACTTTCTGACGATTATGCACAGCCAACAAACATACCCCACATCCGTCGCCGATTTACCCTCTTTAGAATTAACCCTAGATATCTTGCTCAATCGCCAGGAAAAAGACTGGGGCTACTTTCAAGTCAAAAAAGAAGGTGAGTTCTATTCCCTGTCTATTCCTACGTTAAGCAGTTTTAAGCTATATAAAAATCCCAAGAGCGAAAACTTTAAAGGCTATTGGCGTAATCCCTACCAAGAAGTTTTGCCCGATGTCAAAAGCCGTCAAGAAAAACCCGATATCTTTTTGCGTAATCGTAGCAAACAGGTAGAAGACAAAAAGAAAAATGTTGCCCTCAACGTACGTAAAAAACAGCGCATTATCGATGTCAAATACCGTTTCAATGGCTGCGCTGAAATGTATCGAATCAATCAGATGATCGCCAAATTAATTCGCGATCGCATTGCCAGCAATATCACTTTCGATCCAGCAACAGAAATTGAGCCGTTAGTTTTGGCTACGGAAGTTGAAGATTAACTGTGTCCCAAGTTCTTGATTTAGTAACTACGATAGTCGGAATACCGGCGATATTTGAGAAATTAACTGTCGCTACAGCCTACTGGTCAGTAAGATCGCTATGTGTTTCTCGCTACCTAATACTTTATTATCTAGGTCTTATTATCTAAGTATAATTACTTACGAGAGAGGCACGTTACTAACACACTTGAGAAATGTGTTCTAGTGGTTACCCACTCTAATTTTCATAGATCCAAGAGAGGTATAGTAATTTTAGACTTGCAGCATTCTCTCATAAAAAAGTTAATTACGGTTTAGGCATCAAACAATCATCACCGCTACAATAATCGAGCGAACAGATTAAATACACAAAATAAGTTTATGGTAGAAGCAAAAATAGGCATTATTGGCGGTAGTGGTCTGTATAAAATGGATGCTCTCAAAGATGTGCAGGAAGTAAACTTAGATACTCCTTTCGGCACCCCTTCTGATGCCATTATTGTTGGTCAACTAGAAGGCGCTACTGTTGTTTTTCTTGCCCGTCATGGGCGCAATCACCATTTACTGCCGACTGAACTACCTTTTCGCGCCAATATCCACGCCATGAAGCAGCTAGGGGTAGAATACATCATTTCCGCTTCCGCAGTTGGCTCACTCAAAGCCGAAGCTAAACCCCTAGACATGGTCATTCCCGATCAGTTTATTGATCGCACAAAAAATCGCGAGGCAACATTTTTTGGCGAGGGGTTAGTTGCCCATATAGCTTTTGGCGACCCCATTTGTCCCAATTTAGCCAATGTTTTGGGAGATGCGGTGGAGTCGTTAGATTTAGCAGAATCGCAGCTACATCGTGGCGGGACATATATATGTATGGAAGGACCTGCATTTTCGACCAAAGCCGAGTCTAATCTTTATCGCAGTTGGGACGCGACAGTAATTGGCATGACTAACCTTACTGAAGCGAAACTTGCCAGAGAAGCCGAAATTGCTTACGCTACCCTCGCTCTTGTTACGGACTATGACTGCTGGCATCCCGATCACGACAGCGTTACGGTCGAGATGATTATCGGCAATCTACAGAAAAATGCCGTCAATGCTCAACTAGTAATCAAAGAAACCGTTAACAAACTGAATGCTAATCCACCCGAATCGATCGCCCATTCGGCCTTGAAATTTGCGATTCTGACTCCCCCCGATTTAATCCCTGCTGCGACAAAAGAGAAGTTAGCTTTATTGACTAAAAAATATTTTTAACAGCTGATAATTAAGTTTGTTGAGTAAAAAAAGTGGCGCTTAAAGTCATTTTGGACATCGAGCTTGGGCTATTTGTTTAGCAATTTGATTAAGATATAGCCGGCGTTGACCGCTGAGTAGATAAGGCTCACTCGCTCCCTGAGGAAGGTTAAGATTTAGAGGATCGTCTCGATCTTGAGGCTGGCGGAGAAAATCTGTTAAAAATACCGTAGGGCGATCGCTATCCCAATATGTCTGTAGTTCAGACTGAGTGATTAGATATGCGGGAGTCTCCCCTGGAAACCGTGGCGGAATGCGGTTTTTGCCTCCATCAGCCAGCACCATCACCGTGCGATAAGGGCGATTTTCGTCGGACTGAGCTTGATTGAGGTAGTAGCCAACTGCCCCTGCTGCGCCAATTTCCCGCGATCCTTCATAGATCCATTGAGTATCAGCAACTAAACATGAGTTTGCCTGAAGCACCAAGCTTTTAGATGAGCGAATATTTTGATAGAGATAAAATCCTCTAATGGTTGCTAGATAGGTAACCATTAAGACTGCAACGAGAGGTAGCAAAGCAAAAGTAGAACGCTTTAACATCGCGACTCCCGAGGCAATCCAGCCTGTGCCGAGAACAATTGCCACAATTACGATCAAACGACTAATTTCTGCTGTTAATAAGACTGTGGGCAGGACAGAAATTATTGCAGGCAAGAATAAAATTGCACCATAGCAGCTAATTCCCACAGTCAGAGCGATCGCGCCGTAGAGATCGACAGTTTTAGCCGTAATAACCTGGCTAACTACCTGTACAGAGGATTGACAGAGAGTACTTATGGGAGAAGGATATACAGGATTAGCGGTAGAGTAATCAACAATTTTAGGCGGAGATGCTTGAGATTGAGCCATGACTTTAGTTGAGTGACGGCGTTTAGTCCACCACCCAGCACAAAGAATGACGTAAGCAGGAATAGCGGGAATGCTGTAGTAGATTAGGCGAGAAGAAAGGGGCAGAAATAGAGCCACCGGTAAAATTGCTGCCATAGTTAAGAGAAAAACCCCGTCACTGTTTTGACGATCTTGCAAAGAGGCATTGGCTAAAAATCCTCGGCGCCACTCTTGCGCGGTTGATTTAATGACAGAAGGTAAAAATAAAATCCAGGGAAAACACCAGCAGCCAGTAATTGCTAAATAACCCCAGGCACTGATTTTTGAGACTTCGTAGTCGGGAGGATAGCGACGATCTAACAGGCGATCAAAATGTTCGTTGACGATAAAATAATGCCAGAAGCCTGGATTAGCATGTTCTACAGCGATGAACCAGGGGAGGATAATTGCTAAAATGAGCAATAAGCCGCGATCTAGCCTAATCCGTTTGATAATTTTCCAATCTTGCCGAACAATTACTAAGCTAAAACATCCCAGCAGAGGAAAAACTACGCCGATCAGCCCTTTCGTTAAGACGCATAATGCTAGAGAAATATACGCTCCCCACCAGCTAGATCGAGACCGAGGTCGATAGAGCGATCGCCAGAGAAAATAATTGGTGCTAATTAGTAATGTTCCTAATAAAGCATCGATCAAAATTTGATGAGTGAAAATAAACCAACCCAAAGTTACCGACAGCATGAGGGCTGCAATACGGCTAGAAGCAACTCCCCAAAGTTCTCGCGTCCACTTCCAAGCCACAACAATACCTAACCAGCCAGCTAAACCAATTGGGAGCCTAGCAGCGAACTCCGTTGAGCCTAAAATACTCGTAGAGAAGGCGATCAGCCAATATAAGAGCGGGGGCTTATTTAGATATGGCGCACCATTAAGATGAGGTGTAACCCAATCGTTACGCCAGATCATTTCTTGCCCAACCATTGCAAAATGACCTTCGTGGGGCTCATAAAGACCATAGCTACCCAGACCTAACAGCGTTACTATTAATGCCAGTGAGAGAATCGAAATATCGATCCAGTAGAGATTTTTAACAGTAAATCGCATTATGGTTGAGGTACAGATTTTGATGCAACAGCTTCGCTTTGATTAAAGCAAAATATTAGTTCTGGAGTCGATTTCAATCAGGCAAAACTTAATCAGAGTTAAATGCAACCATTCTAGCTGCTATCTACTGAGAGCCAAAAAACTAGTAAAATCGAAGGTCATTAGTTCAGAGCAGGCGTTTAATAGATATTTTAATGGCATCATGGTCAATTCTCGAAAATGCTAAATTAATCGGGTAGAGGCAAAAGTATTGACTAAAGATGTTTTCCGTCTTCAAGCGAAGCTCGTTAAAATTGTTTAAAAGTAATAGTTCTTATTTTTATGCTGAAATCTCTGACTAGTTTATTAAGTTCGCTCATTATGGCAGTTTTACTAGTAGCGATCGCAATTTTTTCGATTCAAAACATTGAAAATGTTTCACTCAAGTTTCTCACTTTTGAATCAATTGACGTTCCTGTCGGCGTTTTGCTAGCTTTTGCGAGTGCAGTAGGCATTATGCTGGGGGCACTAATCCCAATATTGTTTGCGCGCCAAAGGACTCGACAAAATTAAAGCCAAGTTAGAAATTAGAATAAATTAGCAGTCTGGGTCAAGAATCTGGATAGCCAAACCAAGTTGGATCGATGTAGTTGATTCGGGCGCAGGGTTCGAGAGCAGACAAAATAGTTTGACCGTAACTACGAAAATTAACCCGATTGTCTAACAAAGCGACGATGCTTTGAGATTC
Source organism: Cyanobacteria bacterium J06600_6 (assembly GCA_038529195.1). Classification (GTDB taxonomy): domain Bacteria; phylum Cyanobacteriota; class Cyanobacteriia; order Cyanobacteriales; family Xenococcaceae; genus Waterburya. Next base: position 9,979 of record JBCBEA010000029.1, on the reverse strand, counting down.
TCGTAAGGGAACGGTAGTTTGTTCTAAAGTTTTCAGGGCAGAAGGCAAGAGGTAGAGTCTGAACCAGTCTTGACGGCGATCTTTATAATATTTGACTAAATTTGCGACTAGAGGATTTTCCAGAGAGGGAATTGGCAGAGTGGCGATAATCAATAGTTGGGGAATAGGCAAAGATTCTTGATGAAGTTTCCAAAATGACCAGCCACAAATCAAAATACTATTGCTAGCAATATTAGTCTGTTCTACCCTGACTCTAGAGCCAAATTCTCCCGCGAGAATTGAGCCTATTTGTCCCTGTAGAGGAACATCATCAGCAATTACAACAATTAGCTGGTTAGCGCTGCTACCTAATCCCACCAGCAGTACCGTTTCGTCAATAAATGCTTGACGATAATCAGGAGAATTGGGCATAGGAAAGCGATCGGGGAGATAAAGCTGAATATGATTGTTTTGCCGATTAGGGGCAAACTTAAGAGTCAAAATATCAGCGGTTAAGCCAACTCGCTGGCGATAGGTTTTCGCCTCGGCCTCTGTGTCCAAAAAGCTGCCAATAACTACCACAGGCTGCTGTTGCCAAATCGGCTTAAGCTGCTGACTAACTGTCGCTGGAGCCAGATTAATAGTTAGGGAACCGCGATCGCGATCGCGAGAAATCCAAGATATATTCGATTTTTCGGTTATCTGCTGCCAAAATTGCTTAAACTTGCCAAAAAGCAGCTTTTTAAAGGCTAATTTCGCACACAAATTTTCAATTAGCTCCTGTTCAGAAGCAAGAAGTACATAATTACGATAGGGATTTTCGGGGCGAGCAAAAATTGATTTAGTTAGCTTAATTCTAGTGTTACGGATTAGCTCTTGTTCTTGAGGAATAGACTGAAGCAAGATATCCCAATCTGCAACGGTAATGCTAATGGTTAATAGTTCGCGAGCCCATTCTTCCAAATCATCAGCCCGATCAATAATAGTGGGAATCTGAGACGGAAAGCGATTGTCTGAGGAAAAGCGATCGCTCAACCAGGCTTGAGGAGAAGTCAGCAACAGTTGATCGCTCTCTTGCCAGCGATCGCCAACCCTGACCCGCCGATCGACTCCTAGCCATGTCTGAAGTTTTGGTATTTCTGCGCTGAGTAAATACTCCTGGGTAGGGAAGGGGGCAACAATAATTACGGCTCGCTCTCCTAATAAAATAGGAGTTAGATAGCTGAGACAATATCGGCTAACGCTGCTGCCTGTCTGCATTATGGCAGATCGATCTAAACGTAAAGCGCGGGCAATCAATCGCGCCATCGTTAAATGGTGGGGAAAGTTGCGATTTCCGTGCTGACGCAAAAAATCTCGCAGAGAAGAGTGAACATCAGCCTCAATCACGTTGATACTGTCTGATAAAAAAGAACGGTAATCTTATTTTCATAATTAGACTTACTTAAACCTTGAGGAAATATATTCCTTTGCTAATCATAAACAACCGTTGTCTAGTTACAGCTACTTTTTTGACCGATTAAGATCTCTCCTGAGGAAAGGCGCTGGGTTTAACTTTAATAATTTTTGATTTGCCGTCGCGAATTATTTTAACCTCTAGTTCCGAACCGATAACGCTAGAGTCTACCTGTTCCTGTACCTGCAGAGAAGTCGCAACATCTTTCCCCCCCACTTTACTGATCACATCCCCTGCCTGAAAACCGCTTTTAGCAGCAGGAGAACGGGGAATCACTCGCACAACGACGACCCCTGCCTCTGTCGGCAGGTCAAAATTGAACTCTTGACTAGAATTAAGTTCATCTCTTGTTTCTGGAGTCAGGTTGACCATATGTACCCCAAGGTAAGGATGATCTGCCTGACCTTTGGTAAATAGCTGATTGGCAATTCGTTGGGCTGTTCCAATTGGAATAGCAAACCCGAGACCCTGAGCATCCGCGCGAATCGCTGTATTGATACCAATCACTTCTCCCAGAGAGTTGAGCAGGGGTCCTCCCGAATTACCGGGATTAATTGCTGCATCAGTCTGAATAAACCGCACTCGCTTGTCGGGAACCCCCACCTGAGAACTAGAACGATCTAAAGCGCTAACAATACCCACCGTCACCGTATTATCTAGCCCCAAAGGATTACCGATCGCGATCGCCCATTCTCCAGGAATCAAATCGTCAGCATTGCCCAAACTGACGGTAGGCAGGTCCGTCGCTTCAATTTTAATCACCGCTACATCAGTAAAAGAATCTGTTCCCAATACTTTTCCCTGATAGCTTGTACCGTCTTTCAGGGTTACCCGTACTGTTTCTGCTCCATTGACCACATGAGCATTGGTAATCAAACGACCATCCGCACCAATAATAAAGCCAGAACCCGTTCCCCGTTCAATTCTTTCGGGTATGGAGTTAGGATTCTGTTGATCATTCTGACCAAAAAAGCGTCGAAATAAAGGATTATTAAAATTTTCTGGTAAAGCTGAGGATACTTGTCTGGCAGCATCAATTCTAACAACAGCAGGTCCTACCTTTTGTACTGCGGTGGCAATAAAATTAACTTCGCGGTCTTGCTTAGGAGCTAAGCTAGGACTGGGAGAAATAGCGACAGGATATGTTTGAGCGCGCTCGACTCTCATTGGTGGCTGCTCGCTGCGGGTTCCCCAGAAGCCTAAAGCACCTCCTAGAACAAATATCCCTAAGTAAACACCTACTCTATTAGACAACAATTTCATATTTATTTATTGACGCTGGGTTGCTTCTTTAATAATAGTTAGGACAGACAAAAATCTATCGAGTTTTCTTAGGCTTTGCCGTCACCGACTCAGATTGCGAACCAATAAGTCTTGACAATAGTTAACAGTAGTCTACCAAAATTCCGACTCGGGCATAATTTTACTCGGCGGAGATTAAGGCTTTAATCGCCTGTGTCTGGCTCAGATATTCAGCCTCGCTCAAGACAGGATCTAGCAAATCAAGAGAGATTTCTGACTTTAGAGCAATCCATGATTTGCAGCCACCATAAGCAGAATCAAAAGGAATAGTTTGCGGCTGGGCTAGACGATAAACTCTCAACAATAAGACCAGTATGGGGGTCTGTGGTTTCCATTTCAGGCGATCGCTAATCATCTGCTCGTTCCAGATATGATATGGTTGCAACGCTGCCAACTGCTCTAGCTTGCTGACGGGTAAAACCTCGGTAATTTGAGCGCAGCTTTGAATTGTTACCGCTTCTGGATGCCAGCCTGACTCTACTTCCGTTACCGATGCTGCATATTTCGGATCAAGTAGATTAGGCTTTTGGTGTTCATAGGTAGGGTAAAGCCAAGCCTGGGTATGTTCGACCCGAAAACCACGTTCGCGAATGCCCCCCTTGCGCAGAAGAACAATTGTGTCGCCTTGGGTTAATGCCTCGACGGCGATCGCCCATTCTTTTAAAGCGTACTTAAGAGATGAATTGACTATAGCCATTGCTAGTTTTATCCCTGAGTCAGGGAAAGGCTAATTTTTGTCGATTCTAGCGCGGTTAGGTCGTCACTAGACGAGTTAAATCAAGGATAAAGATAGCAGTAGTAGTTTCATCTTGAGTTAGTACCGTTACATGACTAGCAATTTCTAAGGTGTCGGCGCGACGATAGGTGTCTGGCAGCAGACGAATTTGCTCTATGGCTACATCTATCAGAGCGGGTGATTGGGGCACAACAATACCCAAAGATTCTCCTGCAATATTCTGACTAATTATGAAGTAGCCTGGCGATTCAGACTGGTTTTGGCTTACACCAAACAGTTTCTGATGAAGATCGACTACGGTCACCTCAACTTCATTCAGATGGGTAAGATTGACATAGCTCAAGCCACTACCGTAGACTTCTGTTCGGCGAATGACTTTTTGTACTTGTAGTATAGGAATGGCAAGAGTTAATTTTCCAATTTCAAAGACGAGAAGTTTGATTAACTTACTACCCGTAGCAGCCTGATTGAAGCTAGTCACAACGACCGAATTACTCATAATCTTAATAAATTAATTAAAACAAAACTAATGACTTAAGAGCGTAGATATTGTTCGATCTCAGCAATAAACTGGTCTTCAACATAAGGCTTAGTGAAAAAGCCGACTGCACCAAGACTATTAGCTAAAGTACGATGCTTATCGCTACCGCGAGAAGTCAGCATAACGACGGGAATATCCATAAGTTGGGCTTCCGCGCGACGCATGGTTAAAAACTCAAAGCCGTTAACGTTAGGCATTTCAACATCGCAGATAACTAAGTCAGTCTGCAAATTATTACGAAGCTGCTCTAATCCTTCGTTGCCATCCCTTGCCTGTAGAACTCGATAGCCTTTACGCTCTAGAGTTAGAGCCAAGGTTTTTCTGAGGGCAGAAGAATCATCGATCGCTAAAATTGTTTTAGTCTTAATAGCGCTTGTCTCTTTCCTGTGTAGTTTATTTTGAGCGCTATTACCTGTCAGAATTTGCTTAATTTCTCTTACAAAATCTTGTTCCACATAGGGTTTGGTAAAGTAGCCATCTGCCCCTAACTGTTTGGCTAGACTGCGGTGTTTAGCACCACTACGAGAAGTCAGCATGAAGGTGGGAACTTGTGCCAAAGCCGAGTCACGACGACGCATACCCAAAAACTCAAAGCCATTCATGACGGGCATCTCAATATCACAGATAATCAGGTCTAATTCTGGGTTCTGCTTAAATCCATTTAACGCTTCCTTGCCATCTTTTTGCTGCACCACTCGATATCCTTCCTTTTCTAAGGTTAGAGCCATCGTCCTCCGCAGTGCTGTAGAATCATCGACGACCATAATTGTTTTAACCGCAGTTATCTGCTTTTCACCTCCTGTGAAGCTGATCGCTTCACTAGTTTGTTCGCTTTGAAGAAGATCTTCTTCGGGCACTTCCTGAGCCTTCGCAACAAAATGTTGTTTCTCTCCTAAAATCATGCCGATTAGCGCAGAACCGTCAAAAGCAGGAATCAAGCTCCCGTCGCTGAGAATAGTACAGCCATAGCTATAAATAGGGGGAGAGATCGCTTCTCCATAGGGTTTGATGACCAATTCTTGTTCGCTTAGTAAGCTCACGACTTCTAAGGCAAATAATTTTTGCCCTCGTCGCAGTAAAAGCAGTGGTGATGCCCAATCTTCAGGCGGCGCGATAGTTTTCAGGACGTTGCTATCCGAGTTGCGATCGGGGACTGGGCAGTTATAGCCTAAGAGTTTTGGCAAAGAATAAACTGGCACTAATTTGCCGTTGAGGTCGAGAAATTTTTGACCATTAGCAATTTTAAGTCGCTCAGCCAGGGGAATAATAATTTCTTCGATGCTGTCTGAAGGAATAGCAAAAGCAGTAGTCCCTAGAGAGCAGACTAAAAGCTTGGCAATAGTTAGAGTTAGGGGTAAGCGTAAAGTAAAGGTAGAGCCAGCTCCAGGGCTAGAAGTGACGCTAATTTTTCCTTTTAGAGTTTCTACCTGGGAACGCACAATATTCATGCCGACACCTCGACCAGAAATCTCGCTGACTTGAGCCGCTGTTGAAAATCCTGGTTCAAAAATCAGCTCATATAGCTGTTCGGGAGTGGCGCTAGCAGCTTCCCGCGAAGTAATTAAACCTTGTTCAATACCTTTTTGAGTAATACGCTGGAGATCTAAACCTTTACCATCGTCCTTGACTTCAATTACAGTTTGATTTCCCTGATGGTAGGCTCTAATCTCAATGGAGCCTGTCGGCGGTTTTCCTTGTTTAATGCGAATTTCTGAGTCTTCAATGCCGTGGTCGAAGCCGTTACGCAAAAGATGCAGTAAGGGATCTGATAATTTTTCCAGAACAGCCTTATCAACCAGTACTCCTGTGCCATAAAGCCTCAAATCGACTGGCTTTTGATATTTACTTGCCAAATCTCGAATAGTGCGGGGAAAACGCTGCAAAATGCGATCGAGGGGCAGCATTCTTACCCACATCAGCTCATCTCGCATTTGTCCCAGCATTTGTTTTTGGCTACTGATTGTGCGATCGGACTGTTGCGCAAAAATTGTGATATCTTCAACGCTTTCCTCTAGCTGCACCATTTCCTCAAGTATTTCTTGGAGAGCGGAATAGAGGCGACTGTAACTATCTAGTTCTAAAGCATCAAATTCAGCAACTTCATTGGACTTTGAAGTCGGGGAAGATAGCAAAAGATGGGAATTCAGAGCATTACGGGTTCTAGCGTCCAAGAGCATTTGATCTGATACTTCCTGTAGCTGTTTCGTAACTCCACGAAAACGGATAAACTTTTGTTCTAATTCTGAAACGTTAGACTGTAGCTGTTCGTTTTGTAGTCCCAGGCTGTTGCGGTTGATAGTCAGTTCACCAACTAAGTTGTTCATTCGCTCTAGACGCTCTAGGTCAACTCGAACTGAAAGTTTAGATACTTTCTTGGGGGATGAAGAATGCTGGTTGGGCTGAGGTTTAGGAGATGGCTCTGACTTAGGTACGTTCGGCAACAAAGATTCCGGTGTGGCAACGGCTAGATCTTCAAAGCCGTCAGCGATTGCTTCTATCGCCGTGAAGATACTCGATGAATTGTCAGTCTGGAACTTTAGAGGACTAGAGCCTGAGTCTGGAGCCTGGGTCTCTACTGTCGGAGCTGATTCTACTGCAGGCGGTTCGATAACAGACCAGATATTATCTACATCACTATCACTAGGTACTTCACTCCAGTCTGTTGCCAGATCTTCTGGTTCAACAGCTGTAGAGGCAGATTCTGGTTCTGAGGCAAAATTGAGAACAGCATCAAAAATATTTTCGGTTGTCTCACTATCGGTCATAGTTGACCAGAGACCTTCCGTATCGGTGTTGATTTCCGCTCTATCAGACTTAGTTGCCGATTCTTTCTGAGCTACTAGGTCAAAAATTTGAGCAATTTCATCTATCTGGGGTGCAGATGTCTGATCTGCAGCAGCAGGAACTGGCTGTTCGCTCAAATCAGACCAGAGGTGATCGGCATCCCCTATCAGCGATTGGAAATCGAGTTCAGTATCAGCAGCAGGTTTATCCTGAATAGTCTGATCGCTAAGAGAATCAAATATTTGACTTATTTCATCGACTTTTGCTGCAGTTTTGGCAAACTCGGTTGAAATTAGCTCTTCTGTTGTTTCCGCAAATATATTTTCTTCTGGAGGTTGAGCTAAGTCTAAATCACCAGCAAAAATGTCATCCCCCATAGAGTCATTAGACCAAATATCTCCTGCTAGCGTCTCAGTCTGTGGCTCTATAGTAGATTGGGCTACCTGCCTTTGAGCTAATTCAATTAAAGCTGCAGAAACCGTTCCACCCTGTTGACGATCGCCAGCTAAGACTTGTTCTGTAGCCGATGTGCAGTCAACGATGGTTGCCGACAAAATAGCTAGAACATTACCTGGGTTGAGCTGTAATGCTGTCAGAGCAGTTTGGACAATATCATTAAAGCCAGGAAGATTAAACAGCTCGGCAAAACCCGCAAACATTTCGAGAGTTCCCGTCAACTCTTCCGCTGGCTCATAACTGCTAGGATTCTGCCCAACCCTTCTCAAATTCTCCAGGGCATGGGCGACGTCTACTTCAAAAATTGAGGCAACAATATCTACCCCCAGATCGTTCGAACTAGGAATGTAATTATCAGCATTTTCCAGGGCTTCTGACAGACGATTTTCTAAAGCGTTAAAAATAGGTTCCGCCTTAATTAAGGCAGCTTCCTCGTCAAAAGCACCAGTTTCTATCTGAGCTAATAAAGGGTCAGATAAACAGTCATAACCTTGAAGTAAAAGACTTTCTAACTCAGCATCAAAGTCTACCTCATCACTGTAAAGAGCCTTAAAAAAATCTTCTAAACGGTGAGCCAGCAAACCAATCGTACTCAATTCAACACTTGCAGCCCCTCCTTTGATCGAATGGGCAGCCCGCATTAGCTCATGTACTTTAGGAGTGCTGTGGTCTTGGCGCAGTTCGAGCAGACCTGTTTCTAGAACCTGTAGCAGTTCTTGAGCCTCTTCGATAAAAAATTGATACGCCTGGTCGCGAATATCGGGGTTGAGTGACATGGTTTAGAAAGGTTGGGCAATTTTATGACGGAGTTTCGAAGCTGGTACTTAGGTGGTGAATTTAGCGATGTTTGACTGCAGCTTATCGGCGATCGCCGACAGTAACCGTAGATCGCTAGAAACTTGAGTCGCTGACTGAGAATTGTGTTCAGCGATCGCTGCTACATCCACAATAGTTTGGCTTACCTGAGCGGATGTTAAAGACTGTTGCTGGGTAGCCTGGGTAATTGAACTAACCAGCTGGCTAATTTCGTTACTTACCTGATTTACCTGAGTCAAACTTTGACGAGTTTGCTGTACCAGTTCGTTTCCCGAAGCAATTTGAGCTGCTCCCTGGTGCATTGCCTCAACTACTTCTCCCGTTTCCAACTGGATCTTACTAACTAAGGTTTCAATTTCTGCGGTAGCTTCTGCCGACTGAGTTGCCAAAGACCGAACCTCATCCGCAATTACGGCAAAACCTTTACCCTGTTCCCCTGCTCGTGCTGCCTCGATTGAGGCTTTAAGAGCCAAGAGATGAGTTTGAGCAGCAAAGCGTCCGACTAAATTTACCGCCTGGGAAATCTCTTGAGAAGATTCTCCTAGCTTTTCGGCTTTGGTTGCCGTTTCCACGACGGTTTGCTGTACCGCCTTGATTTCCGCCACGGTGCGATTCATGGCTCGATCCTCTTTCGCAATGGTTGTCGTCGCCTGCTGGACAAACTCTTCTGCCTGACAAGCCTGATTCGCTACTAAATCAATTGATTTCTCCATCTCTTCAATCTGTTTGTGCATGCTGGAGATCGCTCCTGCTTGAGCGACCGCCTCCTCCGCCAAAGACTGCACTGCCGAATTATTCGCAGTCGTATTAAACTGCACTTCCGTTGCTGCCTCTTTGGTCTGTCTAACTAGATTTTGCAGACTTTCGATTGTGGCATTATAGGAGTCAGCAATTGTGCCAATTTCGTCTTCTGTCACCTTGGCTCGAATAGTCAAATTACCTTCCGAGACATCGTAAACTTCCTGCAGCAGATTTAAGGCTCTCATCTGCATTGCCTCTTTTGCCGACTTTTCTCGCTGCTCTGACTGTCTTTGCTGTTCCGTCAGTCTCAAACGAGTAATAGCAAAGCTAGTTTGACTGGCAACCTGAGCTAAAAATTCCACCTCTTCATCTAACCAGGGTAGAGGCATTAAAGACTGGTGCACCATCAGCAAACCGTAGAGTTGATCTTCGACAATCACAGGGGCAATTAGGCAAGATTTTAGCTTTAGAGACTGAAAATATGCTTGCAGGAGCGGGTTTCCATTCGTTTTGCTGGAGTTATTGATCGCCTCTACTTCTCCTAGTGTTTCCCTCCCCTGATACTCGGCAACTAATTCAGGATCTAGCCGACTATTTTTAATTGCCGTCTGACCATCAGCTAGAGATTCGGCGATCGCCGTTGCTCCTTGCTCTTCAATTTGATAATAGACAGCTCGCTGGGCTTTTAAAGTTTGACAGCTAACTTCTACCACCGCTGTAAAAACTGACTCATCGTCAGCTGCATGAGTTAGCTGAAGCGCAATATCTTTTAGACTCTGAGACTGCTGAGTTAAGATATTTTGCACCTGTACAAAATCAGCTAGCTGAGTTGCCATACCGTTGATATCGCTGCCTAACTGAGCAATTTCATCCGTTCCAGGGATTTCTAGATGAGCGGTAAAGTTTCCTCTCCCGATTTCCTGTACTGCTGTAGCTGCCTCTAAAATGGGGCGTATTAGTCGTTCGGCTAAAGCATAAGCGATCGCACCCACTCCTACTGCCACAACAGCTGAACCCAAAATCAACACGAGTCGTAGTTTTCGTTGGGGAGCATAGACAATTGCTTGATCTGTAGCCACAATCGCCTGCCAGTTGAGCTTGGGTAATCCTGGTTCGGTTTTGGCTGGTGCATATGCCAAAAACTGTTTGACGTTAGTTTGAAGATTAG
>JBCBEA010000028.1:0-15237 GCA_038529195.1 Cyanobacteria bacterium J06600_6 | reverse complement strand
GCGATTTCGCTCACTTACTTTCTTGAATTTTAAATTACCACATTTACTTTACCATCTAGAATGAAATAGCCCTGGTTAGATACAGAGTCTAAAACTAGACAAAATTGCAGCCAAATCAGCTCAATTGCCTAAGGTTAATCTTTAAAATGCGTTGTCATCGAAACTAAGGAGATCATGACTATTTGAACTCCAATACTTCAAAAGCCAAAAGCATAAATTGAGCACCTCATTATTGATTCAGATCAACATCTGCCAGACTTTTTAAACACTTAGCTATTAATTTATTTTTAGAATAGAAGCAACTAGAATATTATTAGAATTACAGCTATTTAATTGTCGATGCAAAACTGTGCTTTAACTACCCATATATTTTTGGTTAAGAGAAGTTTAAGTCAAGTTAATGATAGTGTTTGGACAAATAACTAAATGCTAAAAAAGGAGGTTCAACATCCGATCTTCGACAGTATTAGTGTATATGTAATAATACGGATATTTAAAAGTATTTATTTATGCTTACCTTGCAAAACCCTCAGGCTTCTGAAAAATCTAAATTAGCTCAGGCGAATCGTATTCTACTAGTTGAAGACGAAAATTTAATTAGAGATATGGTTACAGTTGCCTTAGAAGAGGAAGGTTATGAAGTTCATAGCGTCAACAATGGCAGAGCTGCTCTAAACATTTTGCAAAGCTCAGATTTTAGCCGTGAGAAGATTACTCCCGACCTAATTATTTTAGACCTGATGCTACCTGAGGTTAATGGACTTGATATCTGTCGATTACTTCGCTATCAGGGAAACATTACTCCCATTTTGGTAATTAGCGCCAAAAGCAGTGAAACCGATCGCGTTTTAGGTTTAGAAGTCGGTGCAGATGACTATCTAACTAAACCATTTAGCATGAGAGAGTTAATTGCTCGCTGTCGCGCCTTACTGCGTCGTCAAAGCTATAGTGCTTCATCCCCCACCTCCGTACAAAAGTATCGTGACATTAGTCTTTTTCCTCAAGAATGCCGAGTTACGGTGCGAGGGACAGAGGTAAGTCTATCTCCCAAAGAATTTCGCCTCTTAGAATTATTTATGAGCTATCCTCGCCGAGTTTGGTCGAGAGAACAGTTAATTGAGCAGGTTTGGGGTGCAGACTTCTTGGGCGACACGAAAACGGTTGATGTTCACATTCGCTGGTTGAGAGAAAAATTAGAATCAGAACCCAGTCAGCCCGAATATCTAATCACCGTTCGCGGTTTTGGCTATCGTTTTGGCTAAAGTCACGTTCGACAAACTTAAGTTTTGTTTGTGAATTGTTCAGACATCAGTCATCTTTGTAGCTGTTAAAAACCGTTTCGGTGACAATTGTCTCCACTTTATATTTTTGACGGTTTTTTAATACCTTTTTGCTCGATGATTTTACATTCAGGTTAAAAAGCGACTTTTTACTACAATCTCAGCGATTATATTCTGCTTTTTCTCTAATCTCAGTGAAGTAATTTTGCTAGCTCTGACTCTTGATTTTTTAGCAAACTTATAGTTTGAAGTATTTATGTTTAAAAGCAATATATTTTAATGAGGAAGATTGAGATAAGGCACAAAAAAATTATTAAAAGCCAAAACAAAAAGCGAAGATCTATTTAGCATAGAGATTCTAAAGTTTTCAAAGTTGAGTTCAAGGTCAAATAATCAGCAAATGATGACCAAAATGAGTCCGATCAATTGAAGACAGGAGCAAAATTCACTACAGTTAGCTCAGTGTCAATCAACAACTATTTTGTGGTAGCTCTTAGTTTCGTTTTCGGACTAGTTCTTGGTCTGAGCATTTATGCAGGACAGCAGTATAGATTCAAACAGCAGTTAAAGGTAATGCTGCGCGCTTATATGGGTAGTGAGGACAAAGATGTTTCCTTACCCCTCCAATCTTTAATTAGGCGAGAACTAAGTGAACTAGATCGCCAGCGTCAAAAATTAGAACAGGACAAAAGAGTCTGGCAAGAATTAATCGAACAAGCCCCCATCGGCTATTTACAGGTTGATGCGGAGAATCAGCTTTTAGGCTGTAATCAAACTGCCAAAGAACTTTTAAGAATTGATGCCCAACGCTCTGTACGAGTGCGTCTGCTACTAGAACTAGTACGCTCTTACGATTTAGATCGGCTAATCGAGTTAACTCGCAATAGTCAGCGTTCCCAGACTAGTGAGTGGATTTATTATTTTACGCGCTATGTTTCTGTCCAAAAACCCGAATGGGAAATAGATAATGCTCAACCTCTACAGAAGGTAGTTGAGTCGATCGCTCTTAAAGGCTACGGATTTCCCCTCTCTAACCAGCAGATCGGCGTGTTTATCGAAAACCGTCAGCCCCTAGTGGATTTATCCCAATCACGCGATCGCGCAGTCTCCGATCTTACCCACGAATTACGAACCCCCCTCACCTCAATTTCTCTAGTAGCAGAAACTCTTCTCAAGCGACTACAAGATCCAGAGCGTGGCTGGGTAGAGCAAATGCTTCAAGAAACCAATCGCCTGATCGGACTAGTACAGGAATGGCTAGATTTAACTCAGCTCCAAGCTTCCCCAAGCAGAGCTTTAAAATATGAAACAGTCAGGCTATACGACTTAGTTCAATCAGTGTGGCAAACTCTAGAACCAATTGCCAAGCGTCAAAATATCACTCTCACCTATGATGGAGAGCCTCATCAGGTCATTTCTGCCGATCGCTCTCGTTTAATTCAGGTTTTTCTGAATCTCTTAGATAATGCTATCAAGCACAATCCCCCTGGGAAGGAAATTTTGGTTCAGGTGGTAACTAAAGATGACGAGCCAAATAAACTGGGCAAACAGCTCAAAATTGATGTGATTGATTCGGGAATGGGTTTTAATGCTTCAGATCTGCCCCATATCTTTGAAAGACTATATCGAGGAGACAAATCTCGCATGAGAGAACAGCAGAAAAATTATCTTGCCGACGGTAGCGGTTTGGGTTTAGCCATTGTTGAACAGATTATTCAGGCTCATGGTGGTACGATTTGTGCCAAGAATCATCCTGAATTTGGCGGAGCATGGTTAGAAATCACTCTACCCACAGATAAAAAATAATGGCGTTGCTGAATCCAGGTATGATTGATAATTTTTGCTCGTTGAGTGAGTTAATTAAAGAGCTTAGAGCTTAAAGCTTAAAGCGCAGAGGCTTACGCCTCAGATCGTCGTCTAACGACGACTTACCAAGCTTCGCTTGGCGCAACAGATTATTTTTAAGATTCAGGCTGTAAATCAGCAGCGTCAAAATAATAGTTATCGTTTTTTCGTCAAATTTGATACATTTGTTGAGCAATATTTAAGCTTTTTTGCTATTAATAATAAGTAAGATAGTGTGCTGATATCATAATAAATTTTAATTAAGCTAATAATCATCTAGGTTAAGTGACTTTAACTCCAAAAGCTAACCCCTCAGAGGCAAATAGACTCCAACGCTCCTTACGTAAAGCTCAACAAGAAGTATTGCGCATGGGAACTTTGGTAGAAGAGTCCTTTCGTCTTAGCCATCAGTCATTATTCGAGTCAGATATTGATGCTATTCCCAAGATATTGGTCTTAGAAAAACAGATTGATATTTACTATCGTCAAATAGAGTCAGACTGCGCGACGTTAATGACTCTCCAAGCTCCTGTAGCTCAGGATTTGCGGATGTTGAGTGCCTTTATGCAGCTAGTCAGAGATCTAGAAAGAATTGGCGACTGCGCCCAAGATCTAAGCGAAATGGCGGTTAAGCTGATGAAATATCCTCCCCACCCCATACTGCCTGAGATTGCTCAGATGTCCGAACATGCCCAGCTCATGTTAGCCACTAGTCTGGTGGCCCTGGCAGACTTGGATGACAGCGCCGGCGCTAGAGTGAAAAAGTACGACGACATTGTGGATGATGCTTACGATCGCCTTTACGATGCGATCGCCTTTCAAGAAAATGTCCCAGGAGTAGTTGAGCCAATTTTGCTCTTAGGACTAATTATTCGTCATTTAGAAAGAATGGCAGATCACGCGACAAATATCAGCCAGCGCGTTACCTATATTGTGACCGGGAAGCGCAATTAAAAATATTTTCTCTACTTTATTTAACTCGATTTATTTAACTGGTTCTTTAGTCTAGGCTAGAACTTTAAAATTAAGCCCCCTAACTTTATCGAAACAAAATCAATTCTTTCAGAATCACGTATTACAATATATTTCTAAGCCTTAAATGAGCGATGGCGATCGCCTTATCCATATGTCTAAGATTTCAGCCCTTAAGGAAAAACCTTTTCAGTCCAAATCACTATCAACTGAGGGTGAACTTGAAAACATTGCTCCAATTCGTAGTTTTGAAGTTTGGAAATCCAAAACTGTAGAACTCAAAGCGAAAGCCACCTATAGTTTTCATAACCTGATTACTCGACCAAGATATTTTTTGATTTTTTTCTTGGCTCGGTTTCAAGTCCTCAGGCAAATATACGCCTACGGCTTCAGATTTAAGTCTCACTCCCTGAAGACTAATGCGGAAACAGATTCGCTGTTCGAGCTAGATCCTGTTCCGACGGTCAAAACTCTCAAGCGTGATGGAGTCTGTGGGGGACTAGACTTACCATCCCAGTTCTTGAACGAGCTACAGCAATACCTCCTGACTCAAGATTGCTACGCTGGAGGAAAAACCCATTTGGGATTCAAAATTAATGATAAAGAAGAGCTAGATAGAGCTTTTAAGCAGCCCTTTTACGTAGCTCGCTATTTTAATCTCAGTGCTGACTGTCCTCAAATACGCCAGCTGGTCAACGATCCGAAGCTGCAGCAGATTGCAACTGGTTATATCGGCAATCAGGCTCAATACACGGGAGCTAGTTTATTTTGGACATTTCCTATTCAAGGAGTCTCCGTAGATGCTGACCAACAAATGTTTAGCCACTTTCATTACGACATAGACGATTTTGCTGGCTTAAGATTTTGCTTCTATCTAACAGACGTTACTCTCGATGATGGACCTCACGTTTGCATCCAGGGAAGCCATATTCACAAGCGAATCAGCTATATCTTAAACTTTTTTAGTCGGATTCAAACCTCAGCCGAACTAGAAAAAACATATGAACCAGACAAATTTATGACTATCTCTGGAGCTGCTGGTTCGGGATTTATGGAAGATACTTTCTGTTTTCACAAGGGAAATCCTCCTCAAAGTAGACCAAGGCTCTTCCTTCAGCTACACTTTGCAGCCCATAATTATGGTCAAACCAAATACTTAGACGACAAAGACCCTAATACTCTTCACTCTTGGAGAGAAACTTGATCTGCTCACAATCTATAGTTGAGCTCTCAATTGAATTTATTTTGTTAATAGAGTCCAGATTATTTCCTGATTCGGGAACTTAACCTGGACTTTACTTTGTTTTAACTGCTCGATTAAGTTCTTTCCTTACAATTGTTCCTAATGTCTAACCGTGTTTTTCAATTAGCTGAAAAGCTATCTACCAAAGGAAAAACTCAATTTGAGCTTAAGACTTATTGACTAATACTTTCATTAATAGTATGTTTTATTTAGTCCTATAAGCTTTGTCTAGATTGACTTACAGGATTTTGTATCACATCTCAAATAAGTAAAATTATTGAAATTTATTCTTGGAGGTGTGCGGTCAACAAAATGTCACGGCTTACGAGCAATCCATCTGGGGGTTAATTATACTAGGCAGATAATTAGCTAGGATGTCTATCATCAATAGCGAAGTTTAACAGTAAAAAAGACTACAGCAATGTAGTTGATTTATATATTAGGTGTGTGAGGATACATAATGAATAGATTATTTTTGCAGGCAGCTAAGGTTGCTCCTGTTTTATTTGCAGCGTCTCTTTTTTCAGCTAGCGGTGCATCAGCACAAACTATTACAGCGGAAAAAGGAGCTGTTAATCAGACTTTAGAACAAATCAATAACTACCAAGATTTAAAACAAGGTAGTCAGTCTCAGGTAACTAACGTCAATCAGCTAAGAGATGTTTCTCCTACAGACTGGGCTTACGAAGCACTACGTAGTCTTGTAGACCGTTACGGCTGTATTTCTGGTTTCCCTAACCAAACTTACCGTGGTAACCAGCCTCTTTCTCGTTATGAATTTGCAGCTGGTTTAAACTCCTGCTTGAACCAAATCGAGCGTTTAATCGCTAGTAACACTGGTGGTGTAGACCCAGCAGATTTAGAGACTATCGAGCGTATTACTCAAGAGTTTGAGGCAGAACTAGCTACTCTTGGTGGACGAGTTGACGAAATTGAAAGCCGTACTGCGGTAATCGAAGACAGTCAGTTTTCTACTACTACTAAATTAAAAGGTGAAGCTGTATTTGCGATCGCTGATGCTTTTGGTGACTTTGCTGATGGTATTGAAGATAGCGATGTAGAAATTGAAGACGAAACTACTTTTTCTAGTCGTATCCGTTTAAACTTTGATACTAGCTTCTTCGGTAAAGACCGTTTGAGAACTAGACTAGCAGGTGGTAACATCACTCGTTATGATGATGGTTTGACTGGTACAGATTCTACCCGTCTTGGTTTTGATAGCAACAACGGTTTTAATATTGAAGTTGCCGACTTGCACTATCGCTTCCCTCTCAACGACAAAGTTCGAGTTTGGGTAGGTCCTTTTGGTCTAGATCTTGATGATATTTTTGATGATGGTAACCCTGTGCTATCAAGCGGTAGTACTGGTGCGCTATCTCGCTTCAATCGTCGTAACCCTCTCGTCTTTCGTGGCGTAGAAGGTGCTGGAGCCGGTGTTAACATCGACATCATTGAAGATAAGTTAGCACTTAACGCTCTATATCTAACTGATGATGCAGATTCTCCTGCTCCAGGGGAAGGTTTGTTTAATGGTTCATTTAACGCTGGCGCTCAGCTTGAATTCACTCCTTTCGATGCAGTAGGGCTTTCTGCGACTTATGTTCGCAGCTATCAAACTAGCGATGAATCTGGTAGTTTGTCAGGTAGTACTGTAGATGGTAATGCTTCTAATCCTTTCAATCCTGGAATTGCCACCACTGCCAACAAGATTGGTGTTGGTGCTAATGTCAAGCTTGGTGAAAAAATTGTGTTAGCTGGCTTTGGTGGCTATGCTGATGTGGAAGGTCTAGTTCCTGGCGAAAACCCTGATGGAGAAGTTTGGACTTGGGGTGCAAACGCTTCCGTACTTGATCTAGTCAAGGAAGGTTCTGTACTAGCGATTGCTGGTGGTATGTTGCCTAAATTTATCTCTGACAGAGATACCGTAGAAGCAACTTTTGGTGCTGATGAAGATCCAGATACTTCTTACATAGTAGAAGCTCTCTACAAATTCCCTCTTAACGACAACATCACCATTACTCCTGGTGCTTACGCTGTATTCAATCCTAACCAGATTGAAGAAAACGATACTATTTACGTTGGTGTAGTTCGTACTACCCTCAAATTCTAGAATCGTATTTCTTTAATAATTGATTGAGGACAAGGTTGAATAATCAACCTTGTCTTTTTTTTGTGTAATTGCTGAAGTTAACTTAGCGTTAACCTTTTCTTCTTTGAGAAGTAAACAAAACAGGCTAAATTAATGTAGCGATCAAGACAGAAAGCAAAATTTAGCTAATGTCTTTAGATAGTTTCACTTTAAATTATCAGTTCGCTTAATTACGTAACTAACAACCAGATTGATATATATGGTTTCTACATTTTCTTTTAAACGCAATCGAGCTATGTTCGCTCCTTTGCTAGCTCTAACTCTTGGTCTTACTGCCTGTGGAGGTGGAGGCAATGTCAATGAAGCTGAAGGTGGTAAGTCAGTCTCACTAGCAGGAGCGGGAGCAAGTTTCCCTGCCCCCCTATATCAACGGTGGTTCAACGAATACAACAAAGAGAACCCTAACATCAAAGTTTCCTATCAGTCCGTTGGTAGCGGTGCAGGAGTCGAACAGTTTACCCAAGGCACTGTAGACTTTGGTGCTAGTGATGTGGCAATGAAAGATGAAGAAATCGCAGCAGTAGATAGAGGAGTTGCCCTCTTGCCTATGACTGCTGGCAGTATTGTGATGGCATACAATCTGCCTGATGTTCCCGCTCTCAACTTATCGCGTCAAGTTTACGTTGATATTCTGCTCGGTAAGATCAAAAAATGGAACGATCCTGCGATCGCTGCCATTAATCCCGATGCCAAATTACCAGACAGTAATATCAGCGTGGTTTATCGTTCTGACGGTAGCGGTACAACAGGAGTATTTACTAAGCATTTAGAAGCAATTAGTCCTGAGTGGGCAGAAAAAGTCGGCAGCGGTAAAACCGTAGAATGGCCTACAGGAGTGGGTGCAAAAGGAAATGAAGGGGTAACGGCTCAAATCGTTCAGACAGAAGGCTCTCTGGGCTATATTGAGTATGGTTATGCCAAGCAACAACCAGACATTTCTACTGCCTCTTTAGAAAACAAAACAGGTAACTATGTTTCGCCCTCTGGAGAAGCTGCTGCGGATGCTTTATCTGCTGCGACTCTGCCTGAAAACTTAAGAGCATTTGTTACCGATCCTGAGGGCGAAGACTCTTACCCGATTGTTACCTACACCTGGCTATTAGCTTATGAGAGCTATGATGATCCAGATAAACTTCAGGCTTTCAAAGATGTGGTCAACTGGTCACTGACCGATGGTCAGGCTTATGCCGAAGAATTGGGCTATATTCCTTTACCTGATAATGTTGTTACCCAAGTTAAGACCAAATTGGACACAATTCAGGCTAAATAGGTCGCCATTCTCAATAGCTAAACTGAAACATTCCCTGTCAATCATGATGGGGAATTGTTGTCTTAAATCTCTAATTGTGCTTATAAGTCTTATCATAGGAATAGCAAATAGCCCAACAAACCTAAAGTTAGACCACAGTAGCCTTTAGAAGCCAGTTAATATATTTTATGTCAGAAAAACAACTCTTATTAGTAGACGATGAGCCTGGTATTCGAGAATCAGTACAGGCATATTTAGGCGACAACGATGACTGGAATGTTGCTGCTGCCAGCAATGCCGAAGAAGCCTGGCAAAATATCGAGTCTCAGACACCAGATCTGATTATTTCCGATATTATGATGCCTGAAGTTAACGGCTATGAGTTTCTGGCAAAACTGCGCGAAGATCCGCGCTATCGTTCTATTCCCGTAGTTTTTCTGACTGCTCGGGGCATGACTAGCGATCGCATTCAGGGGTATGAGGCTGGTTGTGATGCCTATTTATCTAAACCCTTCGATCCAGAAGAATTAGAGGCGATCGTCAAAAACCTCTTAGCTAAGACTCAACCTAGCGGTGGTAATGGGGATAATAACGCCGAATTAGAGAAAATTACGAAAGAATTAGTCGAAATTAAGGCAAAGCTAGATGATAAGCTCGGCAGCAGTGGCGGAATTACCGTTACTCCTCCACCAATTAAAATCGATTTGACCCCCAGAGAACAAAGCGTTTTAGATCTAGTTGCTCAGGGTTTGATGAACAAAGAGATTGCGCGCGAATTGAATACCAGCGTCAGAAACGTGGAAAAATATGTCAGTCGCTTATTTGGTAAAACAGGTACAAATAGTCGTACTGAGCTAGTGCGCTTCGCTCTCCAGCATGGTTTAACTCAGTAGAAAATGGACAATGGATAATTGACAATGGACAATTAATTATTAATTAATAGATAAAATTGAATGTCGTAGATTCTTACTGCTAATTTACGTCAGACATAAAAGACGAAAATTTATTTTTAAATTATTGATATAAAGATGATAGCTAGCACTATTTTCTCGAACACGATCGCAATCAATTATTTAGGTGCATTTCTCCCCCCGATCGCTTTAGATAGTTTATTCTCAACTCAGGGAGTAATGGTAATGCTGTTGGTGGCATATGCAGGAGCAATGTGGATGTTTCTGAGTAGCGCCCCGAAAGTATATACGGTGATGGTTTCCGATCTGCAAAATGCCCAACGATTTTATGAAGGCTTGCTAGATCTGCCTGCTGCTGATGTACCGCTACACTATTACTACAATTACGAACAGGCAATGGGTGCAGGGGGATTAGATCCTCTCTATATGTCAGCTACACCAGGAGCAACTACCCTGAATGGTGGTGATGGGCTTTGGTATCAGCTACGAAAAAATACTCAACTGCATATTATTGCAGGAGCAAGCGGAGGCTACAAAGAGCGTCAGCGCCACGTTTGTTTTGACCGCGATTGTTTAGAGGCTTTATTATTGCGAGTACAGTCTCGACGCTTGAAACATAAAATCCGCCGAGAGCAGCCTTTGAATTTTTTGGTTAAGGATATTGATAATCAGACGATCGAAATGGCTGAAGTTTCTAATTAAACCTCTCCCCCGACCCCTCTCCTTCTAGGAGAAGGGAGCAAGATATGGGGGATATTTATTATTTAAACGCCAACAACTTGGGCACGCTTGTAGGCTTCGTCTAAGACTTCTGAGAGAGTGGGGTGAGTATGAATATTAAAAGAGAGATTTTGTACCACTTCTCTTTGGGCGATCGCATTTGCTGCTTCTTGGATCAAATCCGAAGCATGAATCCCAATAATATGAACTCCTAGCAATTCACCTGTATCCTGACGGTAGATAATTTTCGCAATACCTTCAGTTTCTCCTTCCGCTAGGGCTTTGGAATTGCCTTTGTAAAAAGATTTCACCGTGGCTACCTTATAACCGTCTTTTTTTCCTAACTCTTTTGCTTGAGCTTCAGTCAGTCCTACATAGCTAATTTCAGGATGGGTAAAGGCAGCAGCAGGAATACAGCGATAGTCAATTTCCTTATCTGCCCCACACATATTCTCGATCGCAATTACTCCCTGTCCCGAAGCAGCATGGGCAAGCATCATTTTACCCGTTGCGTCCCCGACAGCCCAGAGATGAGCTACTGGTTTACCGTCACGTAAGACCTGCATTTTATCGTTGACAGGAATAAAACCGCGCTTATCCACTTCCACGGCAAGAGTTTCTAGACCAAGTTTCTTAGTGGCGGGAATACGTCCTGTAGCCACCAAACAAGCATCTACTTCTAATACTTCGACGACTTCTTTGCTTTTCGCATCGGTTAACTCAATTTGTACTGGCGCGCCAGGGGTGATTTTAGTCGCAAACACACCCTTATAAGTTTCAATATCACGCTTGTCGAGCAGAACTTTTTTGGCAATTTTAGCAATATCGGGATCGAAACCAGGCATTAAGGTATCTAGTGCCTCAATCATGGTTACTTCGCAACCTAAAGCCGTGTAAACATCAGAAAATTCCAAGCCGATATAGCCACTGCCAATGATTGCAATCCAGTCGGGCAAAGATTCTAATTTAACTGCGTTATCGCTAGTAAATACTGTTTTACCGTCGATTTCAATGCCTCTAGGGACAAAAGGTACTGACCCAGGACAGAGCATAATCTCCTTGGCAGTATAGGTTTTATCACCTGCGTCGCTCTTAACCTTGACCTTTTGAGTTCCCGCTAGCTCACCCCAACCGCGAATAATGTCTACTTTGAGACGCTTGAGGCTATTAGTTAAGTCCCCTTGAATTTTATTAACCAAATTAGTGGCGTGGTCGGCGATCGCACTACGATCAAACTGAACACCTCCTAGCTGGATACCCATATCTTCTAAATGATGGGCATCAGCAAATTCTCTCACGCGACCCGAAGCAGCCAACAAAGCTTTAGAAGGAATACAGCCACGATTGACACAGGTTCCGCCCATATCTTCCGCTTCAATAATTGCCGTTTTCAAGCCACTTTTAACTGCATGAAGGGCTGCACCGTGACCACCGACACCCGCACCAATAATAATTAAATCGTAATCAAACTCGCTCATTGCTATTTCTGCTATCAATTACTGTAGACCTTTATTGTAAAGTCTATCGGTGACAGGGGAATGAGTGTTATCCGACTCAATGATAGAGATAGAAACAAATGCGATCGAGGTATAAAGCCAGTGTTGTTTTGAGTTTGTCCCCTCAAATATATTAAAGTTAAGAGCTAGGTCTGATTACCCAAAAGAAATAGAAAGCGATCGCATGTCTGCCGTAACCACTGCTTCCCAAAATCCTGCTTCGAAAAATATTAATTTCCCTCTGACTGCCGTTGTTGGTCAGGAATCAATCAAGCTCTCTCTCTTGCTATCGGCGATCGATCCAGAACTAGGTGGAGTGGCGATCGCTGGTCGGCGAGGAACGGCAAAATCGATAATGGCAAGAGCCATTTATAATCTTTTACCACCCATTGAAATTATCAGAGGTTCTCTCTACAACTGTGACCCGACTAGACCTCAAGACTGGGATGATGACACCACGGCAAAATATAGCAATACCAAGTTAGAAGATATTCCCACCCAGATTATCCCTGCTCCCTTCGTCCAAATTCCCTTAGGAGTGACAGAAGATCGTTTACTGGGTTCGGTAGACGTAGAAGAATCGGTTAAACAGGGTGAACCAATTTTTCAACCAGGACTATTAGCTCAGGCGCATCGAGGAGTTTTATATATCGACGAGCTTAATTTACTCGACGATCAGATTGCGAACCAGCTTTTAACCGTACTAGCCGATGGGCGAAATGTGATTGAGCGGGAAGGAATTAGTTTTCAGCATCCCTGTAGACCGATTTTAATTGCTACCTACAATCCTGAAGAGGGAGTGTTGCGGGAGCATCTATTAGATCGAATTGCGATCGCTCTTTCTGCCGATAGCGTTTTGTCTTTAGAGCAGCGAGTCGAGGCGGTAAATCAGGTAATTGACTTTACTAATTCTCCGAGAGAATTTCTAGAGGAGTATCAGAGCGACATTGATAGCCTCAAAACCGATATCATTTTGGCGCGGGAATGGCTGAAAGAAGTCAAAATTACCCAGGATCAGATTTTGTATCTAGTTCAGGAAGCGGTACGAGGAACGGTGGAAGGACATCGCGCCGAACTTTTTGCCGTCCGAGTAGCAAAAGCCTGTGCAGCCCTAGATGGTCGCGATAGCGTCATTGCCGACGATTTACGCAAGGCAGTTGAACTGGTAATTATTCCCCGCGCCACCACCATAGAAGCACCCCCAGATGACGCTCCTCAGCCCCCACCCCCTCCACCGCAGCAACAGCAGCCAGAAGACGAAGCCGATAGTGATGCGGATGAAGATGAAGAAGAGCCAGAAGAAGAGCAGGAAGAACAGGAGCAAGAGCCACCAGCAATTCCCGATGATTTTATCTTTGATATCGAAGGAGTTGTCTTAGACCCTGAAGTTCTTAACTTTGCTCAAACCATGCAGCGCCAGGGAAAATCTGGAGCGCGGAGTTTAATCTTCTCCGACGATCGCGGACGCTATATCAAACCGATGATCCCCAAAGGTAAAGTCAAACGGATTGCCGTTGATGCCACTTTGCGCAATGCAGCACCCTACCAAAAAGCAAGAAGGGCAAGAAATCCCGATCGCAACGTCATTGTGGAACAGAGCGACCTCCGTTCCAAACGCATGGCGCGCAAGGCTGGCTCTTTAATCGTCTTTGTGGTTGATGCTTCAGGCTCGATGGCTTTAAATCGGATGCAGTCAGCAAAGGGTGCAGTAATGCGTCTGTTGACCGAGGCATATGAAAATCGCGACCAAATATCCCTAATTCCTTTCCGCGGGGAGCGAGCCGATGTACTGCTACCCCCTACTCGTTCGATTACGATGGCAAAAGGCAGATTAGAATCCCTACCCTGTGGTGGAGGATCACCTCTTTCTCACGGCTTGACCCAGGCGGTAAACGTCGGTATCAACGCCCAAATGTCTGGAGATATCGGACAGGTCGTAATTGTCGCCATTACCGACGGTAGGGGCAATATCTCTCTTTCTCGTTCCCTAGGCGAACTCCCCGAAGAAGGAGCAGAAAAGCCCAATATCAAAGAAGAACTATTAGATATTGCGGGTAAGATTCGCGGAATGGGCATGAAGTTATTGGTAATTGACACTGAAAGCCGTTTTGTTTCCACTGGTTTTGCCAAAGAGCTAGCAAAGCAGGCTGGTGGCACATATTACCATTTACCCAAAGCTACCGATCGAGCGATCGCCGATATGGCAAAAGGTGCAATTTCGAATCTGTAACCGAATACATGCAGTTATTTTCCAAAATGACCAACTGTTATTTTGGGTAAATTCCCAGAATGTTTTAAAACCTGATTCGGCTGTATTTTCGCAAATGGATACAGCGTCTAATATCTCAAGCAAATTTTGAATATATTTACCAACGTCTGTAATAATTCCCTTGGGCAATGGTTTGGTTGAGATTGTTTCAGCAATATAAGTCAAAATTTATTTTGCTTCAGTAGTTCGGTCGCGATCGCAGCAGGAACTGGTTTACTGTACAGATAGCCCTGAATATATTCACAGCCAAGGTTTTGCAATAGGTCTTGTAATTCTGTGGTTTCTACTCCTTCTGCAACCACGTTAAGATTTAAACCTTTACCAAGGGTAATAACCGCTTCGACAATTGCTAGATCTTGGGAGTTAGAGTGCAAATCTTTTACAAAAGAGCGATCAATCTTCAAAGTATGAAAAGGAAATTGTTTGAGATAGCCCAAAGATGAATAGCCAGTACCAAAATCATCCATTGATAAACAAACTCCCATGCTGGCAAATTTAGAGAGAATGGTTTGAGCCAGTTCCGTATCCTGCATAGTAACGCTTTCGGTAATTTCTAATTCCAAAGCAGATGGCGACAACTGAGTTTCTTGCAAGATTTGAGCGACTACAGACACTAAGTGAGTGCATCCCAAGAATGCAGTAAGTAGAAAGACTCAGTGAATATTTACTTAGTTTAAATACTGAATTATGTAGAGAAATAGCCATTAAGATAAGCACATCGATGGTAAAGAACCTGCGAAACGTTTTCGCTATTCCATTGAGAACCTGAAATTTTAATCCTTCGTCCAATTTGTTTAATGGTTGATTCAATAGTTCCAGAGCCAATTGAAATACCTTCGGACTGATAATAATCGTAGTTGACAATTCGATGTCGATGCTTGTTGAGGTAGGCAATAAAATTACTCACTTTTTGATGCTTCCAATCAGCCAACTTTTCAATAGCCAGATCGACTTTACCCTTCCACAATAAAGTTTCAACTAGGTCAAGCCGTTTGAGCGAACCACCTATTTTACCTAGGTTTTCGACTAGATGATACCAATCTAAAATCTCTCTACGTTGCTCGCAATTATTAATCTTGGCAAAAATGTTCCAAATACCTTGA
>JBCBEA010000027.1:0-15295 GCA_038529195.1 Cyanobacteria bacterium J06600_6 | reverse complement strand
TATGATCAATTTAGAAAAAAAAGCGAATATTTAGGAGAAAACTACCGTGACTTACTTAACTTTGCTAGCTGCGACTGTCCCAACTACCGTATCTTGGAGTCCCAAAGTAGCTTTTATTATGATTGCCTGTAACATTGTGGCGATCGCTTTTGGCAAACTGACAATCCAAAATCAGACTGCAGGACCCAGTTTACCTTCCCCTGCTTTATTTGGAGGCATGGGACTACCTGCACTACTGGGCACAACTAGCCTGGGTCATTTAATCGGTGCGGGAATTATTTTGGGTTTAGCAAATTCAGGCGCACTCTAAATTAACAGTCGGACAAATATTTCTGAGGGTTGATAGGGGCAGTTTTAGGCCGTATCTCTACTCCTCTATCCCCGAAATTCGCTTGAGATAAGCTGTTTGAGAATCAGCGTTGGTAAATAGAGCTTATCGACGCAAAACTGGGCATACTAAATTTAGATTTTTAGTTGTCGGTTCGGGAAAAGAATTTGAATTTATCTTTTAGAGAAAAGACCAAAAATTTACTGGCGATAAGTGGATACATAGCTGCAGGTGGCATTGGCAGTCTATTAATTGTTTTTTTGCTTCGTAAAAGTTTTTCTTTTAACAATAGTTCTGCCCGTAAATATCACCATCAGGTTCGAGTCGCGCTGCAAGAAGCTCATCAGCTTGAGAAAGAATTACTAGAGCTAAAGTTTGCTCAAGCCGAATTGTTTAGTAGTTTAAAGCCTCAGAATGAAGCTGTAATTCAGGCTATTGTCGATCTGAAAAATTTGCCTGAGTTTTTATCTAAAAAAGAACAGAATTTAATTGATATTAGCTTAGAAGATCAAGAGTCATTATTGTTTGCTCAATCTGAATTGATTGAGCGCTTTCAGACTAGTCAAAAAGATTTTGCGGTATCCTGCTCGAAAATAAGTAATTTCAAACAAGAAATAATTAATAATCAACGAGTATTAGGTAGCTCAATGGCTAGCGATCGCCAGCTACTAATGGCGATTAACAGTTTGCTAGATTTATCAATTGTTTATTGTCAAACGAGAGAAAGACAGTTAGGAGCAACAATTCAAGATCGAGCCAGCAAGATTATTTTGACCATCAATACTAAAAAGTTTGATGAGGGAAAGTTTCTAGTTGGTGAACTGACTAACCATAGTCAAAATATTATTGTCCAAGCCAAAAACCAGGCTGATTTATCAGATCAAATTAACTTTGATTCTGTTTTCAAAGAACTAGAAAAACTAGAAATAAAATATCTTAGCCTATATAGCCAGCAGCTAAAAATAGTCAATAACTATCGTTTACTTAGTGCTGGACTACTGCTATTAATTATAATTTTCATTGCTTATAAAATAATTAGTAATCTTGTTCGTACTAATCGCAATATTGTTAAAATTCTCGAAGGCTTTACCCAAGAGTTAGAAACGAAAGTAGAAGAAAGAACTGCCCAGCTTGAAGAAAGCATCTTTAAGACCGAAACAGCTTTAGCCCAGGCGCAAAGTGCAAATCAGGCAAAAAGTCGGTTTTTGGCCAACATGAGTCATGAATTGCGGACTCCTCTCAACGCTATTTTGGGTTTTACTCAGTTAATGACTCGCGATACTTCAATCGGCGAAGATCTACAGGAAAATCTGAAAATTATCAATCGCAGTGGTGAACACCTATTAAAGCTGATCAACGATATTTTGGAAATGTCTAAAATTGAGGTGGGTCAAGTCACTCTCAACGAAAGTCAGTTTGATTTACATATGATGCTCAAAAGCATTGAAGAAATGCTGCGTCTAAAGGCAAATGCTAAAAATCTGAACCTGGCTTTTGAAATTTCCAGCGATGTTCCCACGATTATTGCCACAGACGAAGGAAAGTTACGGCAGATAATTATTAATTTGTTGGGTAACGCTTTAAAATTTACCCAAACAGGCTCGATTATTCTCAGAGTCCAGAAAGAATTGGGTCGCAGGTTGGCAGAAGAGCAAATAGAATTCTTGTTTGCTGATACCTACAGTATTTATTTTGCGGTTGAGGATACGGGCCCTGGCATTGAACCTGAAGAGGTCAAACAGCTATTTACTCCTTTTGAGCAGACTAAAGTCGGACGAATTTCTAATGAAGGAACTGGTTTAGGGTTGTCTATCTGCCATAAATTTGTAGAGCTGATGGGCGGAGAACTTCAGGTCAACAGTACGATTGGGCAAGGCAGTATCTTTTATTTTCAGATTCCTCTACGAGAACAGTCAGCAGACGTTAGCATCAATAATCCCAATCCTACCCAGGGTAAAGTTCTATCTTTAGCGGAGGATCAACCCGCCTATCGGATTTTAGCGGTGGATGACGTTCCTGCTAGCCGTTTGCTCTTAAAAAAGCTGCTGACAACGATTGGGTTTGAGGTAAAGGAAGCTGAAAATGGCGAGCAGGCGATCTCCGTTTGGCAAGAGTGGCAGCCAGCGCTAATTTTGATGGATATGAGAATGCCGATTATTGATGGTTATGAGGCAACAAGACGGATTAAGGCTCAAGACCGGGGTCAAGATACGATTGTGATTGCCTTAACCGCAAGTGCTTTTGAGGAAGAAAGAATAGAGATTCTTTCCGCAGGTTGTGATGATTTTATGCGTAAACCGTTTCAGGAAGCAGAACTATTAGCCAAGATTGGTCAATACCTCAACGTTGAATATCTATACGAACAGACTATCGAAGTCGAAAAAGATTTTCCCAATATACAGCAGGAATTAACTAAGGCTAGTTTAGCGGTAATGCCAGATTCATGGCGATCTCAGCTATATGATGCTGCAGCCCAGGTAGACAACCAAGAAATTTTTGCGCTACTGCAAGAAATTCCTGACGATTATCAAGTTCTCGCTCAAGGGCTGGCTGAGTTGGCAGAACAATTTCGCTGTGACAGAATTATTGACCTAGCTAAGTCTGCTGATTAAACGGATATGCCATTTCTAGAGTCCCAAGAATTCAAAGCCAAAATTCTTATCGTAGACGACCAGCCCGAAAACATACATCTGCTTGCAGATGCTTTGAGTGGTAAAACCTACGAGGTCAAAGGAGTAATCAATGGGTCAATGGCATTGATGGTTGCTCAAAAAGCTGTTCCCGATTTAATTTTGCTAGACGTTGTCATGCCAGGCTTAAGTGGTTATCAGGTCTGCGAACAGCTCAAAGCAGATGAAATTACCCGTAATATTCCGATTATCTTTTTGAGCGCCAGTAATGAATTGGAAGATCGAGTTAGAGCTCTTAGTATTGGTGGAGTTGACTATATCAACAAACCTTTTCAGGTTGATGAAGTTTTGCTGCGGATTGAAAACCAGCTCAAGCTGCAGGTTGCCCAACAGGAAATAGTTCAGTTCAATCTAGCTTTAGAGCAGCGGATTCAAGAGCGGACGGCGCAGCTAGAAGCAGCTAACCAAGAATTAAAATTTGAGATAGAAGAGCGAGGAGAGCTGACTAGACTACTACGTGACAGTGAAGAAAAGCTAGAGAGTATTTTAAATTCTTTAGAGGAGGTAGTCTGGTCAGTAGATGTTGCCACTAGTAAGCTATTGTTTCTCAATCCCGCAGCCCAAGAAGTTTATGGACGTCCCGTAGCCGAACTTTTAGCAAATCCCGAACTTCGCCTTGAATCAATTCATCCTGAAGACCGCGATCGCATAAAATTAGCCTTAGCCAGCAATGCCCAGATTAGCGACCTTGAATACCGAGTGGTTCAGCCTGGGGGGAAAGTTCGTTGGGTATGGGAACGCAGTCGTTTAGTATCTGATGGTGATACTCATCGTCGAGATGGCATCATTAGCGACATTACCGACCGCAAACAAATCGAGTCAGAATTGAACTACAAAGCCAAACACGACTCTTTAACTGGTTTACCTAATCGGGCTGCTTTTTTAGAACGAGTAGATTGGGCAATCTGCCAAAGCAAAGTTGATCCCGAATATCAGTTTGCAATTCTGTTTATTGATTTGGATCGATTCAAAATTGTAAATGACAGTTTAGGGCATCAGGTGGGTGATGCACTGCTAATTGCCGTAGCCGAAACCCTAGTGGACTGCGCCCAGAATCGGCATTTTGTTGCCCGTTTAGGGGGAGATGAATTTACAATCGTTCTCCACCAGATTACTAATATTGAGACGGGAATAGCGATCGCGCAGAAAATCAACGATCGACTTACACGACCATTTAACCTTAAGGGTCATACCGTCTTTACTAGTGCCAGTATTGGTATTGTGGAAGCCGATGATCAACATCAAAATAGTGCCGAACTATTGCGAGATGCAGATTTGGCTATGTATCGAGCTAAATCAATGGGCAAGGCAAGGCACGAAGTCTTTCATCAGGAAATGTATGACGAAACTAGAGAACTACTAGAAATAGAAAACGATCTGCGTCAGGCAATTGCCGAACAGCAGTTTTTTCTGGAATATCAGCCAATTATCTCCTTGAAAAATGACTTTCTTTACGCTTTTGAGGCACTACTTCGCTGGCATCATCCTACCAAAGGTATTATCTATCCCGATCAGTTCCTTAGTGTTGCGGAAGAAACAGGATTAATTACGATAATTGGGAAGTATGTATTGCACCAGGCGTGCCGGCAAATGTCTCTCTGGCAGAGTCAATACCCTTCTGCCAGCAGTCTCAAAATAAGCGTTAATATCGCCCCTCAGCAGCTGCAGGACTCAAACTTTATTGATATTTTAGATGAAGCGTTATTAACCAATAACCTTTCTGGAAAATGTTTGCATTTAGAAATTAAAGAGACAATGTTGCTTGAGTCTACATCAGATATGTTCGAACTCTCTCAGCAGATTGAGTCTAGAGGGATTAGGCTGAATATTGACGATTTTGGGACTGGATATCTCTCCCTCCAGTATCTCAAACGTTTTCCGATTAATGTTCTCAAAATCGATCGCTCTTTTACCAAAGCCATGCTTGACGACCGCGAACAGTTTGAAATTGTCAAAATGATTGTTGCTCTGGCTAGAAGCTTAAAAATTAGCATCATTGCCGAAGGAATTGAAAATCTTAAACAGCTAAAAGTTCTCAAGACTCTCAATTGCGAATTTGGTCAAGGATATCTCTTTGCCAAACCTCTAGATTCTGAGTCAGCGTCAGTTTTTATCAATCGCTAGCCAGATCAAATAAATATTCTGGGGAGACGATGTTTAAAGCCACAAAGTATTTCCCAAGATATTGTCTTGAGCCGATCTGCCCAATTGTCAGCGGTAATTTCTTGCCCATTTTGCCGTCCAATCAGGGTAACAATATCTCCTGCTTTAACCTGATCCCGATGGTCGATGCGCAGCATTAGCTGATCCATGGTGATTGCTCCTACCTGAGCGACTTTCTGCCCATTAACGATTGCTTGTAGCTGATTAGACAGGCTACGGGGAACACCATCGGCATAACCAATTCCCACCACGGCAATCTTGGTCTCGGCATCGGTAATATATTGACGACCATAGCTAATCCCCTCACCAGGAGGAATTAACTTAACTTGAGTGATTTTGGCTTTAACCTGCAGGACTGGCTTCAGGTTGAGAATTCCCTCTAAATGCGGGGCAGGATACAGACCATAGAGAGCTAAACCGACTCTGACAAGATCGTAGTGAGAACTGCGATTGTTCAGGGTTGCAGCGGAATTTGCGAGATGAACCTGAGGTGGTTTTAACCCCGCAGCGCTTAAGCTGGCGATCGCCCTAGAAAAACGGCGCTGCTGTAACTCCATAACTGTCCGATCTGATTCGTCAGCCGTGGCAAAATGAGAATAAATGCTGGCTATTTGTAGATGGGATTGGGACTGAACACCAGCCACAAATGGCACTGCATCCTGCCAGTTTGTTCCTAAGCGGGACATCCCAGTATCTAGCTTGAGATGAACTCGCAAAGATTTTCCTAACCGTTTTAATGTTGAGCCAAATATCAATGCCTGTTCTAAACCGATAATAGTTGGCTCTACTCCCCACTCATAGGCAGCTTGAATATCTTCAACCGTATTTATTACTCCCAGAACTAAAATAGGTGCGTCAATACCGCTACGACGCAGCTCTACCGACTCTTGTAAAGTAGCGACGGCTAAACTATCTGCTCCATTGGCGAGGGCGACCTTTGCCACGGTAACTGCACCATGACCATAAGCATCCGCCTTGACTACTGCCATTAGTTTACTATCGTCATTTAACCAGGCTTTGAGAGTACGGACATTATGAATTAGAGCATCTAGATCGATCTCGACCCAGGCTCTCTGACGATTGGCAGATAAAGGTAGTGAGTGATAGTTCAAGTTCTGTCGCTGCTGTTGCTCACTTAACATCGCTCAAAATTAGTTGGTTATTCTAAAGTTAGTTAATATTATTGATAAATGTTAGTCCAGAAATAGCGAAAGTCAATCTTTTCTCGGCAAGCAGTGAGAACAATTGGTAACACATCATAGTTAGACATTAAGCAATAGTGTCTTAAATTACACTAACTAGTTCACTTGTGTTACCATTCCCAGTAAATAATATAAGTCTTTATTATGGGTAAGGTTTTAGTACTAAATGCTTCCTATGAACCCCTCAACATTACCAGTTGGCGTCGAGCCGTAGTGTTACTAATCAAAGGTAAAGCAGAACAGCTCGAACATCGAGGAGAATTTGTCTACACTGGCTTTCCTCTACCAACAGTAATTCGCCTGAGATACTATGTCCGAGTTCCTTATAAAGAAATTCCTCTAACTCGTCGCAACGTTCTAGAAAGAGACACAAATACCTGTCAGTACTGTCAGGCAAAAGGCGATCGCCTCACAATCGATCACGTGATTCCGCGATCGCGAGGAGGAGGAGATACTTGGGAAAACCTGGTAGCTGCCTGTGTTAGATGCAACGTCAAAAAAGGTAATCGGACTCCCAAAGAGGCAGAAATGGTACTACAAACCAAGCCTCGTCGTCCCTACAGCAGTTTACATTTTGAACTGGTCAAATATACTCAAGGAACTTCTAATCAGGAATGGAAAAAATACGTCATTGGAATTTAACCTGAATTTGACCTATTGATTTGAAACATCATCACCCTACGGTTACGGAAAATCGGAAGTTGATGATAAACTCAAAGCTTCGAGTCAAATAAAATTTTATATACTTAACCAACAGTCAGGAAAGCTGTCGTAAATCTAGCCTAAAAAAGCTTAATTTAAATCTAACGCAGCATAACTTCTGGCTCTACTTATCTTGGTAATTTCATTGTTACCTCATATATTTACGTATGTCATCAAACCTTAATACCTCTCTAGAACACCGTTTGGCAAATAAAGCTACTCCCAAGAAGACTCTGGAGGCGATTGAGAATAAGTTCGCCAAGGAGCAACAAAAAGATAGCAATTTAACCAAAGTAGTTCGCCAGCTGGCTAAAGTTCTAGAGCAGCACCGAGGCGAAAGACAGATTGTCGTAATTCAAGATTTTCCCGATCCCGATGCCCTCTCCAGCGCCTGGGCATATCGGCTTATTGCTGCTAACTACGAAATTGAGTGTGACATTGTCTATGGAGGCACACTTTCTCATCAGGAAAATATTACTCTAGTCCGTTTGACGGGTTTACCTGCCAAGAAATACGTTAGTGCTGCCCTAGAGTCAGAAGACTTATCGGTTTACACGGGCTGTGTTTTAGTTGATAGTCAGGGAACAAATAGTCAGCTTTATTCTGTGGTAGAAGCAGCGGGCATTCCCTTAGTGGTGGTAGTTGACCATCATAGCAAGCAGGGAGATCTAAAAGCAGAATTTATCGATTTGCGTCCTCAGACAAGAGCAACGGCAACAATTTTGACCCAGTATATCCAGGCAGGCATGCTGGAATTTGATTCTAATAACGAGAATCACGTTAAATGCGCCACGGCTCTCATGCATGGCTTGCGCTCCGATACTAACCGTCTGATGCAGGCAAAGGAAGAAGACTTTTTAGCTGCAGCCTATCTAAGTCGATTTTACGATTCCCAACTTTTAAATGCGGTCATGCAGTCTGCGCGATCGCGTCGAGTTATGAATGTTATTGAACGAGCTTTACGCAACCGCATTATTAAGAAAAACTTTTCGATTTCTGGGGTCGGTTATCTACGCTATGACGATCGCGACGCTATTCCTCAGGCAGCTGATTTTCTGGTCACAGAAGAAGATATTCATACTGCGGTGGTCTATGGTATCGTTCACAATCAAGATGATGATAAGGAGCTAGTCATTGGCTCTCTGCGCACAACCAAGTTAACTCTAGATCCCGATGAGTTTATTAAAGAAACGCTTGGAAAAGATGCTCAGGGAAGGTTCTTTGGCGGTGGTCGATATATGGCTGGTGGTTTTGAAATCCCGGTTGGCTTTTTAAATGGCTTTAACGATAATGCCGAATATACCAAGCTGAAGTGGGAAGTATTTGATCGCCAGCTCAAACAAAAGCTGATGCGCCTAGTTGAACCTGAAGATAATGTGATTGCTGCGGAATAGCTGTTTGCTTTTAGTTGAAAATCAAATTGAAAGGTAATTAATCTAGCAATGGAAGTATTCTTGATTCGTCACGGCATTGCTGAGTCAAGAGGAACTTATCAAAATGATGAGCAGCGTCCCCTGACTAGCAAGGGTATTACCAAAACAACTCAGGTTGCTGATAGCTTGGTCAAAAGAGGACTAAAGCTAGACTTGATTTTAACTAGTCCTCTAGTACGTGCTGCTCAAACAGCCGAGATTCTCCAGCAGGCGGGTTTAAGCAACAAAATTACCACCCATACTTTTCTCAAACCTGATGGTGCAGTTGCTGAATGGTTGGAATATCTAGAACAAAATTGGACAAATTCTTCTGAGGCAAAGATAGCTCTAGTTGGGCATCAGCCAGATTTGGGTAACTGGGTCGAAATGCTGCTGTGGGGAACAATTAAAAATCAGCTAGTTTTGAAAAAAGCTGGGGTAATTGGTTTAAAAATGCCCTCAATTGGTACACCGATCGCTCGTAGCACTTTGTTTTTGCATACTGCCCCTAAATGGCTAATATAATTTTGGTTTTTTTTAAATCAGCATAAAATAATAGATAGTACTAATCAACTACCGAGAACTATAATTGAGAATTGTCCTGATAAATTCTCGAAATCATCCAAATGCTATCCTCCGAACATCAGAGTTTGTCTAATTCCTCTAGTCTTAATCCTGAACAAAGAGCGCAATGGCTTAAAAGTGAGCTGGTTCTACTCAAGCACAGTTTACGTAGTGGTCAGCAGGGTCTAGCTAACTGGTGCGGTGGAGAAATGGCAGTTTCCGCAGTGCCAGGGGCAGGCAAGTCCCATAGTTTATCCGTTGCAGCAGCGATCGCCATTGCCCAAAATCAGCTTCATAGTCGCCGACAGCTTGTGGTTGTGACCTATACTCGTTCTGCGGCTGCCAATATTAAAAGTAAAATTCGCGATCGCCTCAAAGATTTGCAGCTGCCGCCTGGGGGATTTGTGGTGCATACCTTACATGGTTTGGCGCTAAACATTGCTAATTCTCGCCGAGAGCTATCAGGATTAGATTTAGATAAGGTGACAATTATCGTTCCTAATCAGGGACATCGTCTAATTCGCGGGGCAGTAGAAAGGTGGATTGCCCAACATCCCCAGCAGTATCAAAGACTTTTAGAAGGCGTGCAGTTTGACGGGGAAGAAACAGAGCGATTGCGTCGTCAGTCGGTATTGCGAACAGAAGTTTTACCGGGGCTAACTAATACTGTGGTGCGAGAAGCCAAAAGTTCGGGATTAATGCCTCGGGAGTTATTAGAGCTAAGTACCGCTGCTAGAGACGAATACGGCATCTTAGAAATTGCTGGGGGACTATATCAAGAGTATCAGGAGTCAATGCGATCGCAAGATTTTGTAGATTATGATGACATGATCTTGGCTGCACTCAAAGTCTTGGAATATTCCCCTATGCGCCTACTGTGGCAAAACCAAGTATATGGAGTATTTGAAGATGAGGCACAAGATTCTAGCCCCCTACAAGAGAAGCTGATTTCGGTTTTAGCAGGCAATGCAGCACAGCCAAATTCTGCGCCTAATTTAGTCCGAGTTGGCGATCCAAATCAGGCAATTAACTCTACTTTTACCCCTGCCGATCCGATTTATTTCAACCGGTTTTGTGAAATCTGTGACAGTGCCAATAGCCTGACGACAATGAATCAGGCAGGACGCAGCAGCAAGATTATTATCGATAGCGCCAACTTTGTGGTGCAGTGGGTCAATCAGCAGTGGGTAACTGCATCTGAAGCTAAAATGTCACCACCCTTTCGCCCTCAAAATATAGTTACCGTTCCCGTTGATGATCCTCAACCAGATGCGAATCCTCAGCCAGTTCAAGGAGGAGTTGTGATTGCGATTCCCGATGATGTTTATCAGACGGTAGAAATAGTAGCCAAACAGGCGATCGCTCTACTTAAAGCTCATCCAGAACGCAATGCTGCAATTTTAGTACGAGAAAATCGTCAGGCACTTTTTTTAGCTGCAGAGTTAGCTTATCTGCAACGAGAACATGGAATAAAGATCTTTGAGGTTGGAGAAAGCGAGCGGTATTCCCAAATACCAGCAGAGATTCTCAAGTTACTGCAGTTTATCGATCGCCCTCATTCACCAGATAATCTCAAGGCAGCTTTAGAGGTGCTTCAGCACCGTACCCTAATTCCCACCCAGGATTTAAATGCCCTGGCGACATTTCCTGAACAGTTTCTCTATCCCACCCCATTAGATCCAGCACAAGGCCCTCATGTAGAGCAGGCTCGTCGCTACTGCGTTAATTTACTCAGTGCCAAGCTAGAACTACCCCATTATCAGCTGATCCCCTTTTTGGGCATGACTCTTAAGTATACGGGTTCAGAATTAGCTACTTTGCAAAAACTCTCCGAAAAAGTCAGCCAACAGATTAAAGGCAAAAGCTCTCCGTGGGCAGCAATCGAAACTCTCGAAGAAATAGTCAGTGCCGAAAACTTTGAGGGGGTAGGGACAGATAATGGCGATCGCTATACTCGCCCCAACCAGATTACCATTATCACCATGCACAAAGCCAAAGGATTAGATTGGGACTATGTGTTTATTCCTTTTCTGCACCAGGATATTTTACCTGGTCAACCCTGGATACCTAATGCCGGCAAGTTTTTAGGCAATTTTACTCTTTCAGAAGTTGCCCGTGCTCAAATCAGGAGTTTAGTACACCATCAACACCAAGAAGGGGATCAGGCTCTAGAGATTCCCCTGCCACCAGCTGCCTGGCAATCGGCGGTCAAACTAAAACAGGCAGAAGAATATCGCCTCCTGTATGTAGCCATGACGAGAGCAAAACGCTTACTTTGGATGTCCGCTGCAGATTTAGGTCCTTTTCGCTGGAGCGTATTTCGAGCGGATCAACCAGAAAGTTTACAGCAGAAAAAACCCTGTCCTGTACTACCTGCCCTGATCCAGTATTTAAAAAGCCAAAATTATTAGCTCAATTACGAATTAGAGATAATTTGCAAATTGGCAGCTTAATTACTCACGGCAGATTGTTCGCTATTAGCTGTTGGCAGCTGGTTATTTAAAGTTTTAGCTTTACGCCAGCATTGATAAGTTCCCGCAACAAAGAAACCCTCAGCAACTAGTTTTGCGGTTTCTTCGATAATGCCCATCCACGTAATCATTTTGCCCTGGAGACCACCATCACTCGTTACCATCGAGACAAAAAGTGTATTGTTACTCAATATATCGAATCCCACCATTACCGCACCAATGACAAATCCAATCTTGAAATAGCGAAAAGAGGAGCGAAAAACCTGCAGTACCTTCCACTGCGAGGCGACGCAAATCAGGGCGATTAACATGTAAATGCCGACCAAAATATCATCAGCTAAATCAGTTATTTCTGTTTCTTTAACTTCAAACACCCGATGCAGCCATTGGTCTATTTGTTCGTGAAAAGAGAGCGCATCATCTAGAGACAAGAAAAAGGCTCCAAAAGCGACGATTAGCCAGAATAGGGCATTTTTGAGCAGTTGGGGATCTTCACTCTGCTTTTGCATTCGAAAAATCATCCAGGCGAAAACTGCCACCACCACCAGCTGAAAACAGGAGAAATAGGTAATAAAAGTATTCTCGCCAAAATAATGAAAGCTCGATTTTCCTGCCAGCATGGCTTTGGCGATCGCAATTGTCACAGCCAGAGCGTCCAGAAAAAGGAAAATCCACAATAGCTGTTTGCTAGAAATGCCCGCGGGAGCTAATGACTTAGTTTTCATGAAGATGAGATTAATCTGCAGGTAATTAATTGTTAAAGACTAACATGCTCAAAACTTAGCTGAATTTGTTTGCTCAAGTCTTAATGGGAAATAGTCGTGCAAATTACCAATTTACCAACGCTCGGTTTTCAGAGACAATATGTAGGCGCAAGCAAGTTAGATTTGAGGCTGAGGAGAAACTGAATTAGAGTGAGCCAAATCAATAAATCAAGTCATCAGCGAATTGGAAATGAATATTATCATTGGCGCTTTTGGGGGACTGTGCCAATCTATCCTTACAGTCAACGCCAGACCATTCGTCGTGAGATTGTAGCTGACACTATTTGGACTTTTGAACAGCTACAGGGAATTTTTTATGTAGTCGTGCCAATTCGGATGACGGTTATTCGTCTAGCAGCTGGGGGACTTTTGGTTTATGCTCCCGTCGCGCCTACACCCCAGTGTATCGATTTAGTTCGAGAGCTAGAAGCACAGCATGGCGAGGTTAAATACATTATCCTGCCGACTATTTCGGGGCTAGAGCACAAAAATTGCGTAGGTCCTTTTGCTCGTCAGTTCGAGCAGGCGACAGTTTATGTTGCACCAAAGCAGTGGAGCTTTCCTGTTAACCTGCCTTTAAGCTGGTTGGGTTTCCCTCGTCAGCGAACTTTAGTCTTACCGAGAGACAGTAGCCAAACTCCCTTTGCCGATGAATTTGATTATGCGATTTTAGGCGACATCGATCTGAGACTTGGGCAGTTTGAAGAGGTGGCATTTTTGCACAGGCGATCGCAAACTTTATTAGTCACGGATTCCATTGTCTCAATTCCCATCGAACCTCCAGAAATTGTCGAGGACGATCTTTTCCCGCTGCTGTTTCATAGTCGTGAAAGCGGAGATGAGGAAATTATGGATACTCCCAGCAATCGGCTCAAGGGATGGCAGAGAATTTGTCTATTTTCGATGTATTTCCGCTCTAGCGTGCTAGATATACCCTCCCTGGGAAAAATACTCCGAGATGCCTGGCGATCGCCCCATAAATCGGCTCAAGCATATTGGGGTCTGTTTCCCTTTCAGTGGCAGTCAGACTGGCAATCAGCATTCATACGCCTACGTCAAAACGGTCGTCCCCTAGTTGCACCTATCTTGCAAACCCTAATTCTTAATCGCGCTCCTCAAGCTACCATTAATTGGGCTGATACAGTTGCAGCCTGGAACTTTAATCAGATTATTCCCTGTCATTTTTCGGCGCCAGTTGCGACTACTCCGGCAAACTTTCGTCAGGCGTTTAACTTTCTCAAAACGAACGATCCCAATCCTTTTCCTGAAGCAGACTTGCTAACTCTCAAAAAGATTGATGCCATACTCTACAAACCGCGTCTTGTTCCTCCTCCTCAACCCCTTCTCAAAGAATAAATAATAGGGCGATCGCCGTTACTTCTTTTACTATATTAAAATTAGCCGAAATTAACTAAGTCTGAATTAGGGCTGTAAATAACATTTTGATATTTTAATAACTTTAAGCTTGGTTATTTTTTCAAAAAAAGTAACAATTGGGGAAATGATAACAAGTATCTTTTAATCCAAAGCAGTTACACAACATGATCACGATCGAAGAAGCCTTGTATTTGGTTGATAACGCGATTAAGCCCGAAAGATTAAATTCTGTTCAGGAGTTAATTTTGACGCAATGCTGGTCTGGCAAAACCTATCAAGAAATCGCCGATGCCTCTGGGTATGATCCCGACTATGTGCGAGTCGTTGGTTCTAGATTGTGGCAGCTTCTATCGGAATCCTTTAACGAAAAGATTACGAAAAATAACTTTCGCTCTATTCTTAGACAACAATCAGGCAAGGTCGTCAATAAAAGCCAAGTTTTAGGACAAATTTCTGCCTTAGAATTACCAAATACTCCTGTCCCTCTTGATTCAGCGTTATATATCCAGCGTTCCCCAACAGAAACCCTCGCTTACGCAGAAATTCTGAAACCAGGTGCTTTAATTCGGATTAAAGCGCCCAAACATATGGGTAAAACATCCTTAGTGATGAGAATTTCAGCTCACGCTCAACAAAGAGGTTATCGAACAGTTAGGCTCAATTTGCTCCAGGCTGAGGAAACAGTTCTCGGAGATTTAGAACGTTTATTACGCTGGTTTTGTGCCAATATCACCCTACAGCTTGGGATCGAATCCTTAATAGATGAATATTGGGACGAGGATTTGGGTTTTAAGGTGAGCTGTACTACCTATTTACAGGGCTATATCTTAGGACAGCTTGATAGTCCTCTGGTAGTTGCTCTTGATGAGGTTAATCGTTTATTTAAATATCCTCAGGTTGCCCAGGAATTTCTGCCTCTGCTGCGCTTTTGGCATGAAGAAGCCAATAATGTTCCAATTTGGCAGAAACTTCGTTTAATAGTGACTCATTCAACAGAAATTTATATTTCTTTGAACATTAATCAGTCTCCCTTCAATGTTGGTCTGTCTCTTAATTTGGAAGAATTCAACTGGTCTCAGATTGAAGAATTAGCGATGAAATATGGTCTGGAACAAGAGAAAATTGGTATTCAAGCGGAGCAAATTAGGTCTTTAGTGGAAATTGTCGGCGGACATCCATATTTGATTAGTTTAGCATTCTGCCGTTTGGTCACTCAAAATAACGATCTCGACTTGATAATTCGTGAAGCTGCAACAAACACAGGAATTTATTGCGATTATTTACGGGGTCATTTAATTACCTTACAAAATTATCCAGAATTAGCAGCCGCCTACAAGCAGGTAATCGATGCTGAGACAGGAATACAGCTTAATTCTATCGTTGCTTATGAGCTGGAAAGCATGGGCTTGGTGAAGCTGCAAGGGAACGAAACAACCTACTCTTGTGAACTCTATCGTCTTTATTTTCAGGATCGTCTGTAATCTGTAAATAATAAAATTAAGCTCAAATGTAGCTTATATTACTTTCTTGTAGTCAAGTAACTCAGATAATGACATAGTCATTAATAAGTAATTTTATGTCATGTTAGCTGTCTAAAATTGCTTTAGGCTGCGGTCTTTGAT
>JBCBEA010000026.1:0-15663 GCA_038529195.1 Cyanobacteria bacterium J06600_6 | reverse complement strand
TATTAATTAATAAAGAATCAATTGACCACACATATCGATAAGCGACTAGTAAGAAAAGATCTGCGGATTCTCAGAAATTAGATTCAGCCTAAGTCTGCTAGCTTAAAGCAAATTTGCTTGATGAGCAACATAGTACTCCAAACAAATGTTAACTTAGTTGGCTCAGAAGGCAAGGGTTCAACTCATATTTTGCCAGAGTCAGAAAAAAATAGGTTTAATCTCAAGTGGAGTTTGCCAAACTACATATTTGGCAAACTTTTAGAGTTTTACGCAAAGTATTTAATAACCGCTTGAGCAAACTCGGAACATTTTAAGGGTGGATCGACAGGGGGATTCATCAACCGAGCTAGGTCATAAGTAACTTCTCGATTGGCGATCGCTTTGGCTAAACCTGTCTGAATTAGATCGGCTGCTTCTTGCCAACCCATAAACTCTAGCATCATCACTCCCGAAAGAATGACCGAGCCTGGATTAATTCGATCTAATCCAGCATGTTTGGGTGCCGTACCGTGAGTAGCTTCAAAAATAGCGCAGGTGTCACCAATGTTAGCCCCAGGACTCATCCCCAGACCGCCAACAATGGCAGCAGCAGCATCAGAAAGATAGTCACCGTTTAGATTCATGGTTGCCAAAATAGAATACTCATCAGGGCGAGTTTGAATTTGCTGGAAAATACTGTCCGCAATGCGATCGTTAACCATAACTTTGGTTTTCCATTTGCCGTCTCCGTGAGTGGTCCAAATATCTTTTAAAACAGCCTCTACTTCTTGACAAATTTTTTCCTGTTTCTCAGGAGTCAGGGAATCATAACCTGGATCTATCTGACGGGCATTATCTTCTGTTGATAATTCAGCATTAGCTTCCCGATTACTCAGAATCCAAGATTCTCTCTCGATGATGCACTCTTGACGAAATTCGCTTTTGACCAGCTCGTAACCCCAGTCACGAAATGCACCTTCGGTATACTTCATGATGTTACCCTTATGCACCAAAGTGACCTGCTGCTTATCCGTCGGCAAAGTCAGAGCATGCTGGATTGCTTTTCTAATCAGCCTTTGCGAACCTGTTTTACTGATTGGTTTGATGCCAATCCCCGCATCTTTTGGTATTTGCTTCTGACCATGCTCTGGAGTACTGGGAATTAAATCTTGATTCAATAAATTAATTAACTTTAGACCAATTTCATCTCCTGCCTTCCATTCAATCCCAAGGTATATATCTTCTGTATTTTCGCGATAGACGATGACCTCTAACTTTTCAGGATATCGATGAGGAGAAGGCGTTCCCTGATAATAGCGGCAGGGTCGAACGCAAGCGTAGAGCTGAAACATTTGACGCAAGGCTACGTTAAGAGAGCGAATGCCTCCGCCGACAGGGGTAGTTAATGGTCCTTTAATTGCAATCCCATAGTCTTTAATGGCATCGATGGTGTCTTGGGGCAAGTACTGATAAACACCATATTTATCACAGGCTTCATCTCCTGCGTAGACTTTAAACCACTCAATTTTGCGCTTTCCACCATAAGCAGCCTGAACCGCAGCATCAATTACGGCTTCGGTTGCGGGCCAAATATCTACTCCCGTGCCGTCACCGCGAATAAAAGGGACAATCGGATTATCAGGAACGATGGGCTGACCATTTTGAAAAGTAATCTTAGAGCCAGTATTTGGAGCAGTAAGTTTTTCGTACATAAAACTCAAGTGGAAAAGAAACTGAATATAGCTACAGTACAATTAAGTAGCCTTAATTTGACAGTACCAAAATATTTTTTTTTCGATTGTCATTAATTTTCGAACTAATTCATGATCGGATATCTGTGAGTTCGAATCTCAAGCAGAAGGACTTATTTTTTGCTAATTTAGAGCGCAATCTAAGATTTTACATTGGGGTACTAACCTGTCTAGTGACGGAATAATAGAATAATAAACATAAGCGCAAAGTGTTGATCATGGCTCAAATCTAATTACTTGAATAATACGTAATGAAAAAAATATTAGTAGTAGACGACGATTTAACTCTACGAAAAGTCTTACAAAATTCTTTGGAGCAGAGAGGATATCAGGTAACTTCAGTCGGTTCAGGCAAAGATGCCCTAGTTAAATTTAATCAGGATGTTCCAGATATAATCATCTCAGATGTTTCAATGCCCGAAATGGATGGATTTGAATTTTGTCGCCAGTTACGCTCTCAGCCATCAGGAAAGCTAATTCCCTTCATTTTTCTGTCGGCTAAAAACGAGCTTGAAGATCGCGTTCAGGGTCATACTATCGGTGCAGACAGCTACTTGAGTAAACCATTTGAAATGAAGGAGCTGTTGGCAAATATTGAGGCTTTAATTGAACGCTCTCGTCGGGTTCATGCAGAGATTGTGCATCTAATTGAACAGTTAGCCAAT
Organism: Cyanobacteria bacterium J06600_6; assembly: GCA_038529195.1. Taxonomy (GTDB): domain Bacteria; phylum Cyanobacteriota; class Cyanobacteriia; order Cyanobacteriales; family Xenococcaceae; genus Waterburya. The sequence goes on along the minus strand of JBCBEA010000026.1, from coordinate 13,268 downwards.
CCAAAGATCAAAGAGACTTTAGTCAGAAATAATGCCTGGGAAAGTTCGGCGAATCAAACTTCTCACACTGATTCTGATTCGACTTCTACTCTCAAGCCATTGCCTCTTACCCCCGCAGAAGAAAGAGTTTTTTGGGAAACAATTCAGGGATATACCAATAAACAAATTAGCGAACGTCTTTTCATTAGCCCGAGAACCGTTCAAACTCATCTCAGTAATATTTTAAATAAGCTCAATCTCAGTAATCGAACGCAGTTAGTTCGATTTGCTTACGAACAAGGATATGAAAAGGTGTAATAATTCCGAAAAATACTTTGTCTTACTGCTAAACTGGGTTTCGATCTCTATTCATAAAAGGCGAGAATCGAAGTTTTGTAAAAACTAACCCCCATCTTCCAAGACATAGAGCCATATTTCTCATAAATCAGAAGTCAGAGGATGGAAATTTAAATCCAAATTTAGGGAAGTTTCTTAAATGAAACCATGATAGTATTTGCATAATTGAGACTAAGTACAAACACTCACTTGATGTGATTTTAGCGGTATGTGCAAAGTTTACTTGAAGGCTTGAGGGTTTTTTGTTAGCAAGGGCTTCGCTGTAGGAAAATATTACATGCAGGATATTAGTAGCATCAACCATTCAATATATTCGGAATCTGAGAAAAATCAGTTAAAAAGCGTCGGAACATTGCTAGAAGCTTCTGAATCTGGTTTGAAAATCTTGATGGACTGGATGGTTTCGGTCAAGGAACAGTCTGACAATTTAGCCTTGGGAAAAGCATATCAGGCTTTATATTGTCATCCTGATGCAGAAGTCACAGACTTTTTGACCCAAAACTTTCCTCTGGGAGTTGTGCCTCTGAGATCGGCGGTAGGGATGGACTATCAACCCTTGCAGGAGCTACTTGCCCGACAAGATTTTCAGGGAGCAGACATTCTAACTCTTCAGAAAATGTGTGAACTAGCAGGAGCTGCAGCGGTAGAGCGTAAATGGATTTATTTTACTGAAGTTGTCAATCTACCGATCGCTGATTTAGAAACTTTGGATCGGCTTTGGCTGATGTTCTCGGCAGGAAAATTTGGCTTTTCAGTACAGCGACGTATCTGGCTGTCTTTAGGCAAAGACTTTACCAAGCTATGGACGACAATTAACTGGAAGTCTGGCAATACTTGGACTCGTTACCCAAAAGAATTTACCTGGGATTTATCCGCGCCACGGGGTCATTTGCCTCTCTCCAACCAACTAAGAGGAGTACGAGTCATCGACGCTATTTTTGCTCATCCTGCCTGGACAAAAGAAGATTGAGTGAAGTCTATTTTTTTAGCAATAACTCAAGACTAGAATCGGGGTAAAAAATATCTGCGGTAGTATCAGCAGAGTTAACCTATAGCTCTATCAACAGTTTTTAGCGACAGCTCTGTATTTAGATTGTCTACTGATAATAATTGCCAATCTGAAAATAGCGCGAGGGCGATCGCCGTTTCCGATATAGTCAAAATCAAACTAGATAAACAGACGAAATCAACTGTTTTTGGAGCGTAAAATCAGCTCAATAGAGGTATTTGTCCAAAAAATGTTTGTTCGATTAACTTTTCGGGAACTTTAAACTTAGTAGGCTAAAAACGCGCAGACTTATTTCTGTGTCATCTTAGTTAGGGTAAATTAACGTACTGCGTGATGCTGCATGGCAAGTAAATGCAGAATTAGCTACTGCATTAATAAACAATAACTTTTATTTAAAAAAATAGTGACTCCAGTGCAATCAGTAGATTTAGGGTCGTCATTTAACAACACGACTAAACCAAAAAACCAGCTTTTTTGCCGTTTAGACGGTCTTACACCAATCGCCAGAAAAGAACAAAGAGCAACCTCTCTTCATGAACTAGGCTTAATGGGAAGTGGAGCAGCTCCAATTTTTGAAGAAGCGACCCAAAGAGCAGCCAGCTTTTCAGGAGCTCCGATTAGTATTTTGGGATTAGTCGTGGCGGACGAACTCTGGTTTAAATCCGCACTTGGGTTGTCAACAATCGATCTAACTAATCAACTCGCAACTCAAAGAAAGATAGCTCTTGAGGAATCATTTAGTACTTATGTTATTGATAGTCAACAACCTCTATTGATCGCCAATGCTTTAAACAGCAATGTTTTTGCTCATAGTATTTTAGTCCAGCATTACGGTGTCAAAGCTTATTTAGGCGTTCCCCTCATTACCGCTCAAGGTATCTGTATTGGTACTCTTGAGGTTATGGACTGGAATGCTAGGGAGTTTGACGATCGAGACATTGATTACCTAACTTTGCTTGCCCGTTGGTGTCTAGGTGAGTTTAAACGCCATCAAATTCTTAAGCTTAAATTAAACGATCTCGATACTCAAAAACGATCTCGCAATGCTAGCCCTGAAAATGCGCTGCTCTTTGAAGGTTCAGATTTGCCGTGGTTAGGAAGCGATATTCAGCCCAAGTCAGAATTTACAGGACGTCAGCTGTTAGCGGAAACCCCCCCCGTTCAAGATTTAGACCCTGCCAAAACTAGCCCTATTAAGCTAAAACTGCTCTCCCAGCTAACCCAAGAGTTAAAAACGCCTTTGACTTCAGTCATTGGCATGGCAAGCGTACTGCACCGAGAAGTTTATGGTCCTTTGACTATTAAGCAGCGAGAGTACCTAGAAATTATTCACGATAGCGGTCAGAATTTGATTTCTTTAGTTGATGAAATTGTCAGCTTGGGAATTTTGAGCGATCGCAGTTCGGAGATTGATCTAACGAAGGTCGATGTGGAAATGCTCTGCCAGCAGGTAGTTAATGGCTTAGAAGATTTATCACAGCAGTATCAGCAAAAATTAAGTTTTTCGATTGAGCCAGGAAATCGGATTTGGACTTTGGATAAAGAAAAAATTCGTCAAAGCCTTTATTATTTGATTGCCAGCGTTTTAGAAATGTCAGAACCTGGTGGAGAGGTTAAGATTCATGTTTCTCAGCGAGATTTAGCTTTGAACATTGCGGTTGGGACTTCTCATCCTTGGTTGGGCAACGATTTTAGCGAATCTAAACTTGACGATCATGCTGTCACCCACGCTCTGAATTTAAACAACAGTTCTTCTAGTGATTTGTCTAGAAAACAGACGAATCGCTTAAGTTCCAAAAGCCATCAGGTGTTGACTTCTGAAGCTTTGATGGTGGCGATTAATAATACTAGTAGTGCGAGCAAGAATGCGAATAAGATTCCGCGCGATATTTTGGGTCTGTTATTTTGCTGTCATTTAACCGAAATACACGGAGGTAGAGTCGCAATTCAAGGTTCTCCAGGTTCTGGATATCGTTACCTATTGCAGATTCCGCCAAATAAATCTGTCTAGAAATGAATCTAGTCGGAGAGAAAAAACTAGATTGTTTGGCAACGTGGTTTAGGATATGAATGTTCAATTTGGAACTTGATGATTCACTCCATGAAATCAGCTTGGTCAAATCTTATGCTTTCTCAGTCTCGGTTAGAGCGATGGCAAAAAGTTAGCTATCTCCATAAGCTGTCTGGTCTGCTCTCTAACTGGCAAGCAGGTAGCTGGCTGTGGCAATGGTCAGAGGTCATTGCAGCTAGCTTAATCAGCATTGTCTTTCTGCTTGCTCCCTATGTTTCAACGACTTTAATCGGATTACTATTAATAGCTGTTGCTGCGTTCTGGGTACTGACTAATCTGACCGCAGGACAAAGAGCAATAATTACTCCCATACATATTTTAGTTTTTGGCTACTGGTGTATCGCGACGATTGCCACGGCTTTTTCCCCCGTTAAATCTGCTGCTTTGACAGGGTGGGTTAATCTAACTCTATATTTAATTCTGTTTGCCCTTGCTGCTCAAATATTGCGATCGCCCAAGCTCTGCAACTGGATTATTACCAGCTATCTGCTCACGGCTCTAATAGTCAGCGCCTACGGAGTGCGTCAAGAGTTTTTTGGGGTAGAGCAATTAGCGACTTGGAACGACCCTAAATCGGCTCTTGCCAACGACACCAGAGTTTATAGCTATCTAGGTAATCCTAATTTACTGGGGGGCTATTTATTACCAGCGATCGCTCTTAGTTTAGCTGCAATCTTTATTTGGCGTGGCTGGATTCAGAAAACCCTGGCGGTAATTATGACCCTCGTCAATTCTGCCTGCCTCTATTTCACCGATAGTCGGGGTGCGTGGCTGGCAATGGCGTTTTTAATTGGCGTATTGCTCCTGTTGTTTTATGTCTGGTGGCGCAAATATTTGCCGAGATTCTGGCAGATTTGGTTATTGCCTCTCGTATTTGGTTCTCTAACAGGACTATTTTTACTGGCATTTATCCTCTTAGAACCCCTGCGCATTAGATTGATGAGCATTTTTGCAGGTAGAGCTGACAGTAGTAATAATTTTCGGATTAATGTTTGGGAAGCCTGCTTCAAGATTATTGCTGATTACCCTTTGATTGGCATTGGTCCAGGTAATGATGCTTTCAATCAGATCTATCCTCGCTATATGAATTCCCGTTATCCTGCTCTGAGCGCCTATTCTGTCTATTTAGAGCATATTGTTGAGATGGGCTACATTGGCTTCGGCTGTTTTTTATGGCTGATTACGGTGACGATTAATCATGGTGTTCGCCAGCTAAATCGTTTGCGCCAGAGCCAAAACCCAAGAGGCTTTTATTTAATTGCGGCGATCGCAGCTACCGCCAGCCTAGCCTTCCACGGCTTTGTAGATACTGTTTGGTATCGCCCTCAAATCAACACCATTTGGTGGCTAGTACTGGCTATTATCGCCAGCTTTTACGACGATCTAAAAGACAACGAGCGAGACCAAGAAACAGCATTAAGTTTAGAATAGACGACCGAATCATTGACAACACAATTTGTTGACTGTTGACGCAGCCACATTCGTGGTAGATCGTCGTCAAGACGACTGGAGCGCCTTGCGCTCGCACTGTTAACTGACTAGTCTCGCTTCATGGCTCTTGCCATAGCTCTTTGATCGTCACGCTTTTTAGAAGCTTCGCGCTTGTCGTGTATTTTCTTACCCTTACCCAAACCGATCGCGATTTTCACTCGACCTTTTTTGAAATACATTTTGAGGGGGACGAGAGTTAAACCTTTTTGTTCTGTCTGTCCGATCAGCTTATTAATTTCCTTACGGTGTAATAGCAATTTGCGAATTCTCAAAGGTTCGTGATTAAAGTGACTTCCCCCCGCATCGTAAGGAGAAATATGCACATTACTCAACCAAGCCTCACCATTTTTAATAAATGCGTAGCCATCCCGTAAGTTGACTTTGCCTGCTCGAATTGATTTTACTTCTGTGCCGAGCAGTTCCATTCCTGCTTCATAGGTTTCCAGGATTTCATAAAGATAACGAGCCTGACGATTATCGCTAATTATTTTGATACCTGCTGTTTTTTCCGCCATGCTAAACATTATATGACTTACTTAAGGTTTATTAGTATATCATTTGGCTTTTATACCCTAGATAGAGCAGAGCAATTATTAAAAAGTAAAGGTATAAATAAGCAAAAAAAAACGCCTCTTCAATACCTAGAAGTATCTAGGCAAAACAAAGACGAATAATAAAAAATAAACTACAAAATTACTTGCCAGAATATATATTGAAAATCCTAGAAAAACACATATTCAGTAAAATCAAGGTAATTATATATAGATACTCATAATGATTTGGAAACTAGAATTATTGTCAAGCTTGATTAAAGCTATTGACTATTTTTCTGACGGCAAACTAAGTGAGATGTAAACTTTACTTAGCTGCAATAGAATTTTAGCTTGATAACTTAAATTTTACCTTTGGCAATAAAGTTTGAGATATACAGTGAGATAGATGCAGTATTTAACCTTGCCTGCTGGGCGACACCGGCTATAGCTGCGACTTGGCGCTAGCTTCTGCTTCTTGGTCGATTTCTGTAACTTCTAAATGCTGTAAGTCTAATGACTTATTCTCTTTCAACTGTTCTTGAAGGTCGCCAATTCGTTTAATTTGGCGAATTGGTAAGTTAGCGGTCAAAGAAGTCATACGCTGGTCATTGGAAAGCGTAAACTGCATTTCTTCGCGATCAACCTCGACATAACGAGCAACGACGTCGAGAATTTCTTTCCGCATTGCCTCCATCATATCGGGATTAATACTGGCGCGATCGTGAGCAATAATTAGCTTTAAACGACTTTTGGCGTGATTACGACTGTCGGTGTTATTTTTCCAGGGAAAAAGCATTTCCAGAAACCTTTTAATCATGTTTGGGATTGTCGGCATGAGTCAAAACAGACACAGTGTGTAGTCTTATTTACCGAAGTACTAAAGGAGTTAAAGCAAATTTTCCTTCGGTTGGATTACTTAACCGCCGAACATACGACGTAAGCGGGAGAGAAGATTACCCTGATTTGCCATCAGGTCAAGGAAAGGCACTTTTTCACCTTCCAAACGTCGAGCAATATTAGAATATGCTTGAGCTGGAATCGAATCATGTTCTCCTAATACCAAAGGCTCACCTCGGTTGGTGGCGACGATTACTTTTTCATCATCGGGGACAACGCCAATTAAGGGCACGCCTAACAATTCCAGTACGTCCTCGACGCTCATCATTTTATTTTCTTCAACCATCCAGGGCTTAACTCGATTAACGATCAGGCTAATCTTATTCACCCCTTCTGCTTCTAATAAACCAATGACGCGATCGGCATCTCTAACCGCAGCAACCTCAGGAGTTGTAACGATTAAGGCTTCTTTGGCAGCTGAAATGGCGTTGCGAAAACCAAGTTCAATGCCTGCGGGACAGTCAATTAAAATATAGTCATAGCCCTTCGCCAAAGCAGTAGCAATTTTTTTCATTTGCTCGGGTTGGACCGATTCTTTATTTCGATTTTGAGCTGCGGGCAACAACACCAAACCTTTAAGACGTTTATCTTTAACTAGGGCTTGAGCTAAACGACATTCTCCTGCTAAAACGTCAATAGCCGTATATACTACCCGCTCTTCTAAGCCAAGTAGCAGATCTAGGTTTCTCAGTCCGAAGTCCGCATCGATTAAAGCGACAGAACGATTCTGTTTAGCTAATGCAGCTCCTAAGTTAGAGGTAGTAGTGGTTTTGCCTACTCCTCCTTTACCAGAAGTAACAACAATTATACGACTCATATTGTTTGTTTACGATTTGTGTAGCTGTAGTTATTTTGTTTGATTCTGATCTATCCATGCCTTATCAGGCGGTGAAAATACATAGCGTTTGCTGAACTCGGAAGTTTTAGCTAAACGAATTCCCTCTGTGGTCATGAAAGCTAGCTCTGGGGTCAAACGTCTCGGTCTTAATTTAGGCGCTCTAGCCACAGCATCAGCAATTCGCAACTGAGTAAACTCCATTTGTAAGGCTGCAATTCGGCACTGAGCATTACCCTGCGCTCCCGCGTGAGCGATGCCTCGTAAACGACCCCAAACCAAAATGTCTCCAGCTGCGATCGCTTTACCACCAGGATTTAGATCGCCAAAAATAACGATAGTACCCGGGTGGCGAATTTCTACCCCAGAACGAACGGTACTTTGGAGGTACAGTGGCTCTGCTATGGGAGAGACAATTTCTTCTGAGTCAGTGGGAAGCGTAATTAAGGGCTGAACAATGGCTTTTTGCTCAACCGAATAACCGCTAGTAGCAGCAGCAACCGCAGTCTGCCGCCGATTAGTACTCACAGCTGACAGAGATAGCTCTACATCATCTAGAGTTTCGGCAATGGTTTGCAATTGCCTGGCATCAAGCAGTCTATCTTTAGCAACTAAGCACACGTTTGTTCCTACCTGCCAAGACTGCTCCTTGGTTTTTAACAGATGTTTTAGCTCTTGCCAAGTTTCTGACCAAGGTAAATCAGAGTTAGTTTCTGCCTGGCTGGGCAAGATCAGTAACATTCCCTCGTTATCGTGCTTCAAATAAATTTGTGAGTAGCGATTAACGAGGGGAGACGAGTCGGGAAGCTCATCATTTTTGTCTAGGGAGATAATTGGTTCATTAATCATGCAACCGTTGGGATCTTACGTATATCTACGTACGTCTAGTTTCTAGGTGATTCTGTTTTCACGCTTCACATACTAACGTAAGTTTCTTTAAATGAAAGATTAGGAAATTGTTAAGCGATGCCAAGCAGCAACTAAATCATTTTGAGTGCCTACATTACCTGGAAATAAAACTACTGGTAAATTAGGAAACTGAGGATGGTTAGCTTCGGTACGAATCACGGAGCATCCTGGTAATATTTGTCCGAGAAGTCGGGCATTAGTTAGATTTAGACCCGTGCTGAGAACATCGTTAGAGGTAATACCGCCTTTACTGATTAAGAAGCCGATTGAAGCGGGTAAACCGTGAACTATGTTCATTAGCAAAGCTGAAACAGCGGTGCCAAACTGTAATCTTTGCTGCACATCGGCAAAGCTTAATTCTTCTCGACTGGTATAGATCACAGGGGTTTTAGCTTGAGCAAAAGCCTTTTGAACCGCAGCTAAAATAGAGCGCAACATTTCAGGTTTAGACTCAGGCTGATCTCGTAATTGAGCAGCATCGACTTCAATACCGACGACCTCTTCCTGTTTGAGCAGCTCGCCTAGCTGCTGGGTGGTTTTTTGGACATGAGAACCAACTAAAACAACTCCAGGCTGTTCTGTGGGTCGATAGCGCCCCATATTCTCGGCAGGAATTGGCTGCTGTCCTAACTGAGCCAAAGAAGTGAGCAAGCTCGCAGCGGAACGGAACAAAAAGCGTTTTCCCTGGGCAGTAGTGGCTAAAATTGATGCAGCTAGCAAGTCAAAGTCAGCCTGAGACTGACCATCTACGGCTACACACTGATTGCTGTTTAACTCTAATAAAAGGGATTGAAGCTTCTGTCCATGAAGATCATCTAGGGTCAATCTAACCACATCCTCTGCTGCAATTTTTCCTGCGGTTTTTTCAGCAACGTAGGCAGGTAAATAGCTGTAGCTGTAGCCAAATACAGAATCTCGAGCAAATTCTGTCGCAGCTACGGGAGTTTTAACGCCATCAATCAGCAGATAGTGAGTGCTATCGACAGTAATTCTACCCCCTTCAAAAAAAGCAGGGGTCAAAAAGTGAGCGTCAAAACCCCCTAGTTCTTGGGCAATTACGTCAGTTTCGATCGGATAATGTCCGCGAAGAGTTGAATCGGAGCGACTAACCACCAAAAAGTTGTCAATTCCCGATTGAGCGATCGCAATCTTGAGATTTTGACAAATTTCCCGCGTAACAGCCTCCGCTGCTTGAGGATTCATCGCCCTGGTATTACTGAGAATAAAGAAAATTGGAGCGCTATCTCGTAGACCGTCAAGTAAAGTATCAACGTCCCACTTCATTAACAATAAGCAGCTATGTACCGTTTGTGAGCCTGTTGGATCGTCATCAATTACAATGATTTTTGGCTGTGTGTCATTCATATTTCTTAAAGAAGTTTGGCAATCTATTCGTGTTTTGGCAAACAAATCTGAATGTTTGCGGTGGTTTTTAAAATGTTGAGTTACAATGCTGGCAAAAAGCGCAATATAAGCTAATCGCAAGTGTAGCAAGCTAAGTTAACTTCACATGAGAGAGTCGGTTAAGCTATTGCTTGTTTTGCGTTAAATTGTCACTTACCAGGACGTTAAAGCCGTCCAGAGGAATTTATCATCGTGCGAATCCCCCTCGACTACTACCGTATTTTAAGCGTTCCTGTCAAAGCTACTGCTGCTCAGTTAAAGCAGGCATATAACGATCGCCTTTTACAACAGCCTCGTCGTGAATACAGTGATGAGAGCAAGGAGGCACGGCAGCAGCTGATTCAGCATGCCTATGAACTGTTATGCGATCAGAAGCAAAGAGCTGATTATGACGCTCAATTTTTGCTCAATATGCAGGCTTTAGCATTCGAAGAAACCGCAGCAGAAGATGTGGCGAACATAGATACGGAAGAAGCAGGGGATGAAATTGCGGAAGCAGAAATATCTGCGCCACTGTTAGGGAATCCCACGATTGAAATTCTGCCCCAGCAGATAGTTGGTGCATTGCTAATTCTTCATGAGTTAGGGGAATATGAAACGGTATTAAATATTGGGATTGATGCGTTTAATCAAAAAGAGGCAGAGAAGGAATCATTGCCAGAAGAGAAAGTAGAGCTTTCCCTCGATACAATCCAGGAAGACTTAATTTTAACTCTAACTCTGGCGTATATGGAGTTGGGTCGAGAACAGTGGCATCGGCGAGAATATGAAAATTCTGCGGTATCTGGTCAGTTGGGTATTGATCTGCTACGGCAAAAAAGCTTGTTTCCCCATTTGCAGTCAGAGCTAGAGCTAGATTTAGCTAAGCTACGTCCCTATCGAGTTCTAGAATTAATTTCGCAGAATCCTGCAAACTCCCCTGCTAGAGCATCGGGGTTCCAGCTATTACAGTCAATGTTGATTCAGCGTCAGGGTATTGAGGGAAAGGGGCAAGATCGTTCTGGTCTAAATTTCGATCAGTTTTTATGTTTTGTGCAGCAACTGCGGACATACTTGACTTCAGCCGAGCAACAGCAGCTATTTGACAATGAAAGCCAGTCTAAATCAGCGATCGCCAATTATTTAGCAGTTTATGCTCTTTTAGGACGGGGATTTGCCTTGAAACAACCAGAGCTGATTTTACGAGCACAGGAGAAACTAGACTACCTAAGCATCAAACAAGATGTTAGTTGGGAACAGTCCATCGCTGCTTTACTGCTGGGATATACAGAAAAAGCAATTCTAAAGCTCACAAACGCTCCCGATCCAGCTCAGCTAGAGCAGGTTAAGCAACATTCTTTGGGTAGCTCAGATTTACTCCCTGGCATCTGTTTTTATGGCGAACAGTGGCTTTTAAAAGATGTTTTGTCCCAGTTTATGGATCTGACGGGTTCAGAATTGACCCTCAAGGAATATTTTGCCGATTCTCAAGTCCAAACTTATCTCGAACAGCTGACCCAAGCAGCAGCTGCAAAAACAACGGTTAAGTCAGTGTCGGCACCACCCAAATCCACTGTCGAGCAGAATCAATCAACGGCTGAAGGTTTGGGATTTATGTCTTTGTGGCGCAATTTATTTATGACCGAAAAATCTCAGCAAACCAACTCTGCATCTCAGGTTGGTGTTGAAAGAGAATTAGTCAGTGTGGCTGCGGTTGGAGACAATAATCGACTATCGACCGTTACTATTGAACGCAACAAGACCGGGGGGTCTTCTGGTAGCTCTAACTCACCCCGCTACAAATACAGTGCCAAAAATGCTGCTAAAGGCGATCGCCGTAAATCTCAGACAGGAAAATCTCTCTCTCTCCCTCTGCAACCCAAGCAAACTAGAGCGGTTCCCGCATCAGTGATGCGCAAGGCACGAGGCAAAGCCGATAGTCAAGGTCGCAGAAAAAAACGTCGTCCCGAAACTATTTGGAAAGGATGGCTGTTTATCTTGAGTTTAATCTTTGGCGTTGGTGCAGTTGGCTATCTAGGAACGAAGTTATTTCTAAACCCCGGCAGTAACATAGCTGATGAACCACAGCTTTCAGTCCCTCTCGATCAACCTGCGGTGGAAATTCCACCAAAACCCAAGCCAGCTGCGGTCAAACCAAAACCCAAGCCGACGTTTTCTCAGCAGTCTCAGCAAATAGTTAGAAACTGGTTAACCAGTAAATCTGCTGCTCTTGGCAAGGAGCATCAAATAGAACGGCTCAACAGCATTCTAGCCGAACCCTTGTTAACAACCTGGCGCGGTCGAGCAACCGCCTATCAGCAGGAAAATATCTATCGGCAATACGAGCACAATATAACCATACGTTCGGCAAAGGTTGATGCTAATGATTCAAATAAGGCAACGGTAGAAGCAGAGGTTAGGGAAAAAGCTCAGCATTATCAAGGAGCACAGCTAGACCCCGCTCAATCCTATAATGACAATCTTTTGGTTCGTTATCAGCTCGTGCGCCAAGGCGAAAAATGGCTGATTCAACAGGCAGAAGTATTACAAACACTCTAAAATAACTACAATTCGGGTTGACTTTCAATCTTTTCAGAAGTATCTTTTCAAAAAGTTAAATATCCTCTATCCATATTTTATAAAATGACCCCATCTCTCCAAGCCTAATTTGAGTTGGAGTGATACTACGCCAAATTGCAGATTTCGGAAATGTCGCGAAAAAGATAAAATAGTTGCGTCTACTTCAATTATTTACTGATTTAAGGATAACTATTGATGCTCTCCTCACTAGTAGCTGACTTTCGCATCATCTTTGAACGCGACCCCGCAGCCCGTAACTGGCTTGAGGTTCTAGTCTGTTATCCAGGTTTACAGGCTTTATTTCTACATCGATCTGCTCACTGGCTTTATCAAGTCGGAATTCCTTTTTTTCCTCGCCTTATTTCTCATCTAGCTCGCTTTTTTACGGGGATTGAGATTCATCCAGGAGCGCAAATTGGACAGGGGGTATTTATCGATCATGGTATGGGAGTAGTCATTGGCGAGACGGCAATTGTTGGCGATCGCTGTCTAATCTATCAGGGTGTAACTTTAGGCGGTACGGGCAAAGAGACGGGCAAACGCCATCCAACCTTAGGCGAAAATGTCGTTATCGGCGGTGGTGCAAAAGTTTTAGGTAATATTCTGATTGGCAACAATGTTCGTATTGGTGCAGGTTCTGTAGTCTTAAGAGATGTGCCTTCTAACTGCACCGTAGTTGGCATTCCAGGCAGGGTAATATACCGTTCAGGGGTCAAAGTCGATCCTTTAGAACATGGCAACCTACCTGATTCTCAGGCAGCAGTTATCCGTACCTTAGTTGAGCGCATTGAATCTTTAGAGCAAGAAATGAAGCAGCTTCGACAGTCCCAGTCAAAGAGTAAGTCTTTAGTAACAGCCGTTTTGTCAGAGTCCGTAGTAGCCGAACCTTGCCTGCAGGCGAAAGACAGCTGTCTACTACGAGATAAGGAAATTCGCGAATTTTTGGGCGAAGAGTTATGGAATGATAATAATTAGTCGGCAGCTATTCGCAACACAAACTGCGTCTAATTTGAAATCTATCTTTTTTAAGTTAATTGTTTGAGGAATTGGGGACTGGGAGTTAGAGACAGGGAATCGATAAATATAAATTACTCCTGAACAAAACTACTGTTGGCTATGGGAAAGTAGTTTATTTCGGCTGCAAATAAATTTATTTTATAAATTGAAGCATATTTTTTCCTATGAATCTAGATTAGATTTATTTATCCAAACAGAATTTTAAAT
>JBCBEA010000025.1:0-16603 GCA_038529195.1 Cyanobacteria bacterium J06600_6 | reverse complement strand
ACAAAAATCATTGATTTTTGTGACAATGACAGACACTTCTCGCCGAGCTTTCTTAAACAACTTTTAGCTCTTAACTTTTAGAGTATTTTCAAGGGAGGGAAAGTTAAGAGCCAAGAGCCAAGAGCCAAGAGCCAAGACATAGCCGTTTATTCTTGCCATAGCAGTTGGATAACGGTTTCTGGCTTAATATCTTCAAGCTTGTCTGAATTAGATACAATCGCCTGGCAATTTTCTTTGGTCGAAGGAATTATGTTGCTGTCTTTATCACTGACTAAGGCAAAAGTGTAGGCGTCTGTCGCTACGGCAAGCTGTATTGAAATACTGCTGCTAGATAAAACCAGGTTAGAACCTGCAATCAGAGCTGCTGCCTTACCCGCATCAGAAGGACAAATTGCTTTCAAGTTACCGTTACTGGTAACTAAGCTAGTGACCCAATCTTGATTACGACTAGTTTGTAAAAGTACGATTGATAGACCTGTCTGACGTTGTTCAATATCAGCGATAATTTTTTGCCAGCTAGCAAGAGGATACGCCCCGCTAGTCGATGAGTCTTTTGATTCATCGCTCAGAACTATGTAGCCACCTTCCATACCTCTTCTTTGCTGTTCCGATTCTGCCCAGCTAATATCTTCTTTGGGAACATTGATTGTTATGGGTGGACAAGAAGCCTTGAGACCCAATCCCGAGATTAGATCGTGGTACATCTCCGCGCGATATTGTTCTGATTTGCGGACGACTGGATTTGATAGGTAAAGAGTTGTATCGTCCTGATAGCCAACTCTGATAGGAATACCATTAAGCCATAACAGCAGCTTAATTCGCCAAGAAGTTTTGAGGCTAACTAAGACATCGTACTCCCGATCACGTACGGTTCCTAAAAGATTGAGATAATCCGCGAAGCTATTACGGTCTTGAAAATCAAACACCAGAACGTCATCGACATTTTTACAAACTCGATAAGCTTTTTTCGAGCGGGGTTCGACTAAAACATCAATTGCAGCTTGGGGATACTGTTGTTTAATCGTTTCCAGGGTAGGAAAAAAGAGAATTTGATTGCCAATATCGCCAGGCACGAGGGCTAGTACACGCATTCTACAAAGAAGATATAGTCCTTATTTTTATCTGAGGTCAATTTTAGTAGATGATAGAGCTAAAGCGGATTATTTTTAGGAAAACATCATTAAATGCACTTATTGATTCCAGCAGCGGGGATGGGTCGTCGCATGGGTAGCGATCGCAACAAGCTATTATTAAAACTACTCAAAAAGCCTTTGCTGGCATGGAGTTTGCTAGCTGTAGAACAGTCAAAAAGTGTTAAATGGATTGGCATTATGGGTCAGCCAGAAGATTTTCCTGAATTCAAGCGGATTTTAAGCGAACTAAATCTAACTAAGCCCATCAAATTGATAGTTGGCGGAGATACTCGTCAAGAGTCGGTTTACAATGGTTTGCAGGCTCTGCCTACGGATGCTGTCAGGGTACTAATTCATGACGGTGCGAGGTGTTTGGCAACTTCCGAACTGTTTGATCGCTGTGGTGATGCTTTATTCGACTGTCAGGGGTTAATTGCTGCTGTTGCTGTTAAGGACACAATCAAAGTAGTTGATTCTCAAGGAATTATTACTGATACTCCCGATCGCCGTGATCTCTGGGCTGCTCAGACTCCTCAAGGCTTTGAAGTCAAATTACTTAAGGATGCTCACGAACGAGGTAAAAAATCAGGTTGGCAGGTAACGGATGATGCAGCCTTATTTGAAAAATGTGGTTTACCTGTAAAAATCGTGCAGGGGGAAGAGACAAATCTCAAAGTTACTACTCCCGTAGATCTGGCGATCGCTGAATTTATTTTGCGTCAAAGAAATTTATAAAAAAAGCGCATGTTATATCTTTAATGTGAAGTAGCTAAGACAAATTGAAATATATGCAGATGCTGAGAAGATCGAAGTGCCTTCTACAAGTATTAGGGTTCTTGACTAGCAGCCTACTTTTTTCTTCAACAACTATGGCGCAGGTTACTAGCGATGGTAGTTTGTCTACTACGGTAGAGCGATCGGACACAGAATCTATTATTAATGGTGGTGTAAGAGCAGGAGATAATTTATTTCATAGCTTTAGGAATTTTTCAGTACCTGAGTCGGGAAGCGCTAGCTTTAATAATGCAGAAAGCATAGTTAATATTTTCAACCGCGTGACTGGGGGAAGAGTCTCTCAAATTGATGGTTTGATTCAAGCCGAAGGCGCAGCTAATTTCTTTTTGATCAATCCTGCGGGAATTGTCTTTGGCGAAGGTAGTAGTTTAAAAATTGGCGGTTCTTTTTATGGCGGGACAACAGAAAGCATTTTATTTCCTGACGGCATTGAATTTGGCACCTCTAATTTAGATGCCGACGTAGCTTTGAGCATCAATGCACCGATTGGCTTTAATCTGAGAGAAGATTCGGGAGTGATTATCAATCGTTCTTTGGCGGTTGGCGACAATAGTATTTTCCCTGTGGGCTTAGAAGTAAAAGAAGGAAAGTCGATCGCCTTAGAAGCAAATCAAATTAGGTTTGAATCAGGATTATTAACCGCGCCAGGAGGTTCGATTAATCTGAGGGCATTGGGCGATATTGCGATCGCTGGTAACACGCTAGACTCATCTCTCGATACTATTTCGCGCTCGGGAGATGGCGGAACAATTGAAGTGAACTCCAGCGAAGGTAGAGTTACTGTAACAGAGGCAAATATTCGCTCTGACTCTTTTGCTCAAAGTATTAGCAATGGTGGTCAAATTAATATTTTTGCTCGGCAGGGTCTCTTTCTTGAAGATAGTACCTTGACCAGCAGCGCCGATTTAGGAACAGGTGGCAGTATCGTTTTAGAATCGGGAGAGTCAGTTGAATTTATTGATACTCGTCTAGATACAGGCGCTTTTGGCGATCTCCGCAGTGGTGATATTGATATCACGGCGCTTAATCGCGGAACAGTTAATTTTCTCGGTAGGGAAGATGACTCTGCTCAAATCCTTACGGATGCTTTTGGTAGTGGTGCAGAATTAGAAGATGGTCAAACAGGAGGCGATTTAACTATTACGGCGGGCAATATTACGATCGATAACTATTTTCTGGTTAGTCGAGTCAACGATTCGAGTTTAAATCTCAATACTCAAGGAAGTGGCGGCAATATAACCATTTCTGGAGATAATATCGAAATCATCAACAATAGCGCTATCGAAACTCAAACCTTTGGCTCCGGCGCAGCAGGAAGCATTTTAGTCCAAGGGTCTAATTTAATTCTAGATAATGCCACAATCGAAGCTTCCAATCGTCCCCCAGGAAATGTCGAGCCAAATTCAGCTGGCGGAAACATTGAGCTGCAGTTTACGGGGATTGTCAGTCTTAGCGACAATAGTTCAATTATTGCCGAGGCAGAAAATAATGCCAGCGGTGGCAATATCGCCATTGACTCGCAGTTCATTGTCGCTTTTCCATCCGCAAATGACGGTAACGATATTATCGCTCGTGCCCAAGCGGGTAGAGGTGGAAATATTAACCTCAGAACAGAGTCGATATTTAACCTAGAAAATAGAATTAGTCAGCCCAACAACGGCACAAATGACATTGATGCAAGTTCTGAATTGGGAATAGACGGCAATGTGGTTATTAACACTATTGCTGTAAATAGAATTCCTGGAATTGTTGGTCTATCTGTTGATTTTATTGATGCGGATAAAGCGATCGCCTATAGCTGCGAAGCAGAAACTGGGACTTCTGGATTAGCAATAAACGGTAAAGGTGGTACTCCCCAGTCTCCTAGTGCACCCTTGAATACGGAGAATATCAGAGGGGCGGATAATTACAGTAGTTATCTGCGGGCTTCAGACATGTCGGTGGAAATAGATAACGACACCATAGATCTCGCAATGGGAGCCATTATCCACAAAAATGGCGCTGTTTCGCTAGTTTCTAATCAGACTTTAGCTAATCAGTTCAGAAACAATAGTTTGTCCAACTGCATATAGAGACAGTTGCCCAACATAATCTAAAATATAAGCCAAAAGTACTTCAAAGATTATGAACCATGATCAATAAATCCCTATCTCTGCATTTTTCTATTTTGTTAATTGCGATCGCTTCAATCAGTGTTAGTTCTCAAAAAGCGATCGCCGGGAATCGCATGCAGGATGCAATCTCCGAAGCAAAAGCTTTAGCAGCAAGATGTCAAAGTTCAGATTCTTGCAGTGACTGTGTGGAGAAAAACGTCATTCCTGGCATTATTCGTAAGTATCGTCTTGAATCTCGTCGAGAAATCAGCACCGTTAGTGCTGCTGCCAGGGAAAAGTGCAGTTAGAGTTTTATCCAGTATTGAGAGCGAAAATTAAAATAGCGTTCACGGATAAACATAGATAAACACAGATAGAGCGATCTGCTATGCCGTAGCTTGAAAGTTAATAAGCTCTCAGATTAAATACTGAAATATTTGCGAGAATAAACGGGTACATATCGCTGACATGAAAGTATAAATGCCTGTAACCGATCGCGAGATAGATATTGCTACCTATATCGACCATACTTTGCTTAAACCTAGCGCCATTGCGGAAGAGGTAAAGAAAGTGTGTCAGGAAGCATGGCAATATAACTTTCCTGCTGTCTGTGTTTATCCTACTTGGGTGCCAGAAGCAAGAGAAGTTTTACACGATAAGCAGCCCCAGGTGGTCACGGTAATTGGTTTTCCGACGGGTGCAAGTACCTCCGCCGTTAAGCTCTACGAAGCGCAATCAGCGGTTGAAAATGGGGCAACTGAGCTAGATGTGGTGATTAATCTTGCCTGGGTCAAAGCTGGTGAATCAAGTAAAATATATCAGGAGATAGCACAAATCTGTGCGGAGACGGGTCAAACCGTCAAGGCAATTTTAGAGACCACTGTTTTGACCAACGATGAAAAAAGATTGGCAGCAGAAATTTGTCTGGATGCAGGGGTAGCTTATCTAAAAACTAGTACAGGCTGGTTTGGTGGCGCAACGGTAGAAGATGTCGAGCTACTTAAAGAAATAACTAAAGGGCAGATTGGAATTAAGGCTTCGGGAGGTATTCGTACCTATCAACAGGCGATCGCACTCATTCATGCAGGAGCAACTCGTCTGGGTACTTCCCGTGGGGTAGATCTCCTACGTCAGCAGAATGAATCCGCTGGCTGATAGCTTATTCTTTAGAGTCCAAGAGAAAAGGTTAAAAATAAAATTGATTAACCAGAAATATAAGGCGACGGGAATTATTTTAAAAGGATCGTCTCTCAAGGAAAACGATCGCCTGGTGACAGTATTAACTAGTGAGTATGGGCTAATTCGTGCTGTTGCTCCCGGGGCAAAGAAGTATAAGTCACAGCTGCGGGGGCGAACTGAATTATTCGTCATTAATGATTTGATTATTATTAAAGGGAGATCCCTAGATAAAATTATTCAGGCAGATACTCTTTACACCTATCCTGGTTTGAGTCGGGATATTGGCAAGCTAGCAACCGCTCAATATTTGGCAGAATTGTCCTTGGCATTAGCGGTAGACGAACAGCCTCAACCAGAGCTATACGAGCTTCTGAACGAGCATTTAGGACGTATTGAGAGGTTCACCGTCGGGGAGTCCGTATATCCTTATTTGGCTCAGGCGGTATTTCACTTAATTGCGATTGCGGGTTTAACGCCCCAGATCTTTGAGTGCTGTCTGACGCAACAAGAAATTGTTCCCGATTTCAGTCTGTCTAACTGGCAGGCGGGATTTAGCTTTGAGGGCGGGGGAATTGTCGATTTAGAGTCGGTACAGCAAATAAGGCAACAGCAGAATCTCGAACTGGATGCGGTAGAAAGCTATAATCTGCGTTTACCACGAATCGATAGTCGTTTTAATGCTCTGGAATTGACTTTGCTAAGACAGCTAATTGAACAAAACTTGCCGACAACAGAAGTCATAGAAACTCTAACCGCAGCTAATTCTCATTTAAACCTCGAAGTGGCTTGGATTCGGATCGAAAAAGTTTTGCGAGAATATATCCAATATCATATTGGTAAGACGATTCGTTCGGCTAATCTAGTAGATAATCTCTATATTGAATTTTAAAACTCAGTTCAACTATTAAAAATGCGACTGTCGGAATCAGAAACCTCACCCACAACCGAAAGCGAAGCTAACCTAAGCTCAGAATCTGACTCCCAGGGATTTGCCCCCGTCTTAAAAAACCAGCAGTTTCTAATTTTGTGGACTGGTCAGATCTTTTCTCAGCTAGCAGACAAAGTTTATTTAGTAATGATGATTGCGATCGTTGCTAATCAATTTCAGCTGCCCAACCAGCCAATTAGCAGGTGGGTGTCGCCAATTATGATCGCTTTTACGATTCCTGCAGTCTTGTTTGGCTCTTTGGCAGGGGTCTATGTGGATCGCTGGTCAAAAAAACCTGTTCTGGTAATTTCTAATTTACTGCGGGGCGTTTTGGTTTTAACTTTACCGCCTTTACTCCTGGTATCTCAGGGAAAAGAAGTTTTGGCATCCCTGCCTTTGGGTTTTGCCCTGATGCTGGGGATCTCGTTCGCGGTTTCTACCTTTACGCAGTTTTTTGCCCCTGCCGAGCAGTCAGTTATTCCCCTAATTGTCAAAGACCGCGACTTGCTGGCAGCCAATTCTCTCTACACCACAACCATGATGGCTTTGTTGATTATTGGTTTTGCGATTGGCGATCCTTTACTCAGCATTGCCGACAACTTGGCTGCCGACGTTGGTTTGCCAGACAGTATTGGTAAGGAAATTTTAGTCGGTGGCGCTTATGCGATCGCTGGCTTGATTCTTTTATTTTTAACCACAGGCGAGAAATTAGAGTCAGGGTCAGAAAAGCCCCATGTCTGGGCAGATATCAAAGAGGGCATCGACTATTTAGGAAAAAAACCACGAGTTCGCAACGCTCTAATCCAGTTAGTAATTTTATTCTCTATTTTTGCTGCGTTAGCCGTATTGGCAGTCAGCTTGGCAGATAAAATTCCCCAGATTACAGCAGAGCAGTTTGGTCTTTTATTGGCAGCAGCAGGTGTTGGCATGGGAGCTAGTGCAGCTATTTTGGGCAGTAAAGGGCAAAATATTAGTCGTCCTAAGTTAAGCTTGATTGGTTCGATTGGCGTAGCAGCCTCCTTAGTTGGCTTATCTTTGGCGACAGAGAGTCTTTGGCTCGCTTTGACGATGACGGCGTTATTAGGGGCATTTGCAGCCTTAGTCGGCGTACCGATGCAGACGACAATTCAGTCCAGAACTCCAGAAGCCATGCGCGGAAAAGTGTTTGGCTTGCAAAATAATGCGGTAAATATCGCTCTTTCTTTGCCTTTGGTTTTAGCAGCAACCGCTGAAGCTCGTTTTGGTTTACCCGCCGTCATTCTCGGTTTGGCAGTGATCGCAGGAGTTGGCGGAATCTTAACCTGGTACATGATGCAGTCTAATTTAGATCTGGATAAATCTCAATCGACTCCTGAAATTTAGGATAATCAATTGTTTTTTGGGGGAAAAACTCAGAGTCTCCCCCCAATCTGGTAAATTAACTAAAGCTAATAAATAGTAATTATTTTAGTAATTACCTCCGCTAGATCGCCTTACTGTCGTAGCTGCCTGGAAAAAAGAGCATTTGAATGCATATCGCTTGGCTGGGAAAAAAAACGCCTTTTTGTGGCAACGTTACCTATGGACGGGAAATTACCAACTCCCTCTTAGACCGTAACTATCGGGTCAGTTTTCTACACTTTTCTCAAACTCAAACAGATTACGACCCCCTCCAAACGCTAGCCGAAAGCAATGGTTCTAGCTGTCACGAAATTTCTCTACCATTTATCTACAAGTCTCAGGTATATACAATTCCCACTCTCAAATCGAGTAAGGTTTTATTGCGATCGCTACATCAGCTTAAGCCAGATCTAGTTCACGCCTCTTTGACCCTATCTCCTCTAGATTTTCGGCTACCAGATATCTGTGAGGAGTTAAACATTCCGCTAGTTGCGACTTTTCATCCCCCCTTTGACAGTAAAATTCGCAATCTTAAGTCTAGTACCCAATATCTCACCTACCAGCTATACGCACCCTGTTTGGCTCGCTACGATCGCGTCATTGTGTTTAGTGAAATACAGCGAGATTTACTAGTTAAATTGGGCGTACCAAGCGAACGTGTGATGATTATTCCCAACGGCGTAGATCCTCAAAAGTACTCTCCTGGTTATTCCAGTCTTAAATATCAGTTACGGGCAAAAAGACTGTTTATTTATCAGGGCAGAATTGCTACCGAGAAAAATATTGAAGCCCTGCTAAAAGCCTGGAAATTAGCAGAAATGGGGGACAACTGTCAGCTTTTGATGGTGGGTGATGGTCCTATGCGAAGTTCCCTCCAGCCCAACTATGGTAAAGAAGATAATATTATTTGGCTCGGCTATGTTTCAGACGAACAACAGCGGATTAATATTCTGCGGGCAGCGGATGTCTTTATCT
This sequence comes from Cyanobacteria bacterium J06600_6, assembly GCA_038529195.1. GTDB lineage: Bacteria > Cyanobacteriota > Cyanobacteriia > Cyanobacteriales > Xenococcaceae > Waterburya. The sequence goes on along the minus strand of JBCBEA010000025.1, from coordinate 8,120 downwards.
TGCCCTCTTTAGTGGAAGGTCTATCTATTTCTCTCCTGGAGGCTATGTCTTGTGGGGTTGCCTGTCTAGCTACGGATGCGGGAGCGGATGGAGAGGTTTTAGACGATGGGGCAGGAGTCGTCTTAGATACTCAAGATGTCACTTCTCAGTTGAAAACTCTGTTGCCTCTGTTTCGCGATCATCCACAAATGACCGATTTACTGGGTGGCAAAGCTAGAGATAGAGTCTTGGAAAGATATACTCTACAGCAAAATATTACTAAGCTCGAACGACTATATTCCGAAATTGCCAATCGACAATTAACAATTAATAAACAATAATCGCTACTAATATCTCACTCGGAGCAAACTGGTGGTCAAAGTCAGCGTAATTATTCCTGCCTACAACGGCGATCGCTATTTGGGAGAAGCGATCGATAGTGTTTTACGACAAACTTATCAAGACTACGAAATCATTATTGTTGATGATGGCTCGACAGATAATACCGCCCAGGTAGCTCAGCAGTATGGCGATAGCGTCCGCTATTTAAACCAACGAAATCAGGGGGTAGCAGCCAGCCGTAACTTTGGTTTAGCAGCAGCATTAGGGGACTATCTTGCTTTTTTAGATCAGGACGATTTATTTTTACCTCATAAGCTCGCCAAGCAGGTGGAATTACTAGACCGAGATGCGGATTTGGGCATCGTCAATAGTGGCTGGCAAATCTGTCAGGGCGACGATCTCCCAGAGTCTTTAAGCTCAGAAGAGGCAGCAGTACAGCCGTGGCAGCAAATACCCGATCTTAGTGCTGCGAACCTAATTGTTTGGAAACCAGTTTTTCTCGGTGCCATGTTGTTCCGTCGCTCTTGGCTAGAGCGAGTCGGCGGGTTTGATACTGCTCTCGAACAAACTCCAGATGTTGATTTGGTAATGCGTCTAGCAAAAATTGGTTGTCCTGCTGCTTGGGTTGAACAAATTACCGTCATATATCGACAGCATGAAGCTAATGCTTCTAAAAACTCTCTTTTACAGGCTCAAGAGCTAAATCAGATCACCGCAAATTTCTTTTCTCAGTCTAGTTTGACTCCTGAAATCAAAACTCTAGAAGCACAATCTCGTTATCAAAGTTTAATTTGGAGTGCTTGGCGACTACACGAAACAGGATATTTAAAGGCTATGCGAGACTATCTTCAGAAATCTCAGGTTTACAGTCCTAAATACCCGACGGAAATTCCTTTGAGCTGGCTAGAGTCATTTAAAAATTACTCCGCCGAGTATGGCAAACAGTTTAATGTCGATCGCCTGATTACCTCTCCTGAATGGCAGAGTTTGTTGGCGGAATGTCTATTCTGAAGCTGAAAACTGATAAATTGTCGATGGAGACAAACGTTGCTTAGTAGTTGGATGAACTTTTATTTAGGTATTGATTTCGGCACTTCTGGTGCAAGGGCGATCGCCATTGACTCTCAGAAAAATATAGTCAGTACTCACCAGTCTAGCTTCGGTAATATTGCTTCTAGCCAACTAACTAAAGCTTGGCAGGATACTTTATTTGAGTTAATTGTTCAGATTCCGCTAAACATTCGGAAAAATATTCAAGCGATCGCTATCAACGGTACTTCTTCAACTGTTTTGTTAGGCGATGCTGCAGGCAAAATTATTACTGAGCCTTTACTTTACAACGATTCTAGAGGCAAAACTGTATTAGAAAGACTCAAAGGGATTGCTCCCGATAACCATGTGGTCATCAGCACCACTTCTAGTTTTGCAAAGCTGTTGTGGTGGAGCGAACAGTCTTATTTTCGGTTTGCTCATTATCTGTTGCATCAAGCTGACTGGCTAGCTCATTTACTTCACGGCGAGTTAGGCATCAGCGACTATCATAACGCTCTTAAACTAGGCTATGACGTAGATAATCTTTGCTATCCTGACTGGCTGATAAAATTGCCTTTCAACTACCTCTATCCGCAAGTTTTAACTCCTGGAACGGCGATCGCTAAAATTACTCTCGCTAACCACCAAAAACTAAGTCTACCTCAGGGATGTGTCGTTAAGACAGGTACAACTGACAGTATTGCAGCCTTTATCGCTAGTGGTGCAAATCAGCCTGGAGAAGCTGTTACTTCCCTTGGCTCGACTCTTGTTCTCAAGTTACTGAGCCGAAAGAAGATTACCGCCAGTGAATTTGGCATCTATAGTCACAAGTTTGGCAATCTCTGGCTAGCGGGTGGTGCGTCCAACACGGGGGGAGCCGTTTTAAAACATTTCTTCAGTTCAGAACAGCTAGAGCAACTATCAACGCAAATCAATCCAACTATTCCTAGTCCTCTGCAATACTATCCTCTACTTAGGCCAGGCGATCGCTTTCCAATCAACGATCCTTATTTACAGCCCCAACTAGAACCTCATCCCAGTCAGCCAAAAGACTTTCTCTATGGTCTTTTGGAAAGCATTTCTCGAATAGAAAAGTTGGGCTATCAAAAATTACAAAATTTGGGTGCAGACGAGCTTACTTGCGTTTACACAGCAGGAGGTGGAGCGAAAAATGCTGTGTGGTCAAAAATTCGTCAGCGACAGCTAAAAGTACCAGTAAAATCGGCAGAATATACTAATGCTGCCTATGGTACTGCCTTAATAGCTGCTGGTTAGGCGGTGTAGGTTAGGAAAATATAGAACGAAAAAGAAAAGTCGATATGCTACTCAAGGATCATATGCGATGATACTCGCCGTATCCTTAAAATCGCTTGAACAAGTGCTTTACATCCAACCGACTCTCTTTATCTTACGCTGTAGCTTTATCTTCAGGAACTAACATCTGCTCTGTAGTTGGTAGTTCGAGACAGTATCCCGCACCATAAACAGTCTTGATATAGTTTGGATGACGAGGGTCTGGCTCTAGCTTGGTTCTCAAGTGGCGAATATGTACCCGAATGGTTTCAATATCATCATCAGGATCGTAACCCCAAACTTCTTTCAAAATTTCTGGCGGTGCAACTGTTTGACCATGACGCTGCAGCAGACAGTGAAGTAGCTCAAACTCTAGGTGAGTTAACTTAACAGTTTTTTCAAACCAAATAGCCTCAAAACGCTCAGGAATCAAAGTTAAAGGTCCAAAATTCAAAATTTCTGAATGCTTGGCAGCCTGAGGAATGCGGTCAGTACGACGTAGCAAAGCTCTTACTCTAGCTAACATCTCTTCAACCTCAAAAGGTTTAGTAAGATAATCATCCGCTCCAGCATTAAAGCCTTCTACCTTATCTTGGGTTTGACCCAAAGCAGTTAGCATCAATACAGGAATGTCAGAAGTGCGATCATCACGACGCAATCGTTGGCAGACAGTGAAGCCATCAACTTTAGGCAGCATTAAATCGAGCATAATCAAATCAGGCTGTAGCTGAACTGCTAAAGCTTGACCTTTAATCCCATCTTCTGCCTGATTGACATCATAGCCAGCCATCTCTAAGTTAATAGAGACCAATTCAGAGATCGCGGGATCGTCATCAATTACTAGTATTCTTGGCATATTAAAATATGGTTGATATTTATATTTGGTAGTAAAACGATCTGCTAACTTTCTGATTTGATACAAAAAATTAGGATACGTAACAAACCCTTAGATGATTATAAGCAAAAATGCTCATCATGTTTAAGTTACTAATCATAAGTTAAAGATTAGTGAACTTATGTTGCTAGATCACTAGTTCGGAGGAGCAATTTTTTCTGTTCAATGAAAGCAGAGTAGACAGACAATACTATTTTGAACTATTTTTGCAGCTTAATATACTTTGGTTCAACAAAATCTACTAGCCAGACTCCATTGTCCGAGAGGTAAAATTTAATTTCCGCTGCTGCCATTTTGCCGGCTGCGATTTCTAGAATCACGGGTTTCCCTTTTCTTTGAGCCACTTGCCATGCCGTATTAATTTCGCGAGATAAATGAACATGGTGACGCCGCATTTTATTTAAACCTTCCGCGATAATTTTGGGAAGCGAGCGAGTAGCCGTACCGTGATATAAAATTTCCGGAGGAAAAACAGACTGGAGTTGCAAATCTACGACAACACTATGACCTTGGTTTGCTCGGATTAATGTTCCTGTAGAATCGAAGGAAAAACGACGCTTATCACTTTGCTCGACTAAATCTTCTAGCTCGCTAATATCAAAACTGTACCCTTGGATTTGGGCAACTGCGATCAGCTTTTCTACTTCTACCCAGCCTCCAGGTGCTAATTCAAGACCTAATAAATCTGGTCTATGACGTAGGTGGTAGCTAAGGTATTTACTAATTTGGACTATTCTTGCTGCTGACGTATTCATAATCTCAACTAATGCTGCAGCCAAATAGATATTAAAAATAATGTTAGCCTTGGTACTACTAGCATTATCAACAGCTTATCTAGGCTGGCTGTTTATATCACTATTTCCTATAGTTATTTATTTCGTCTATGGGCTTGAAAGTCTACATTTTTTTAGCGAACTCAGTTTAGTTTTAGCGTAAAAATTCTTAATAACAATTGCTATTAATTCAGTTTACGCTAACAGTCTAGGTAGTATTTTGAATCTTTTGCTACAGAATAATAAAATCTGCACGTTAATCAAAAAAAAAATAAGGAATTTAGTATGAGCGTTAATTTAGCCACAATGTTGCGCGAAGGGACTAAGAAGTCTCACACAATGGCAGAAAACGTTGGTTTTGTAAAATGTTTTCTCAAAGGTGTAGTTGAAAAAAAATCCTATCGCAAGCTGGTAACCAGTCTTTACTTCGTTTACTCCGCAATGGAAGAAGAAATGGAGCGACTAAAAGACCACCCAGTTGTATCCAAAATTTATTTTCCTGAATTAAATCGCCAGCGCAGTTTAGAGCAAGATTTGCACTTTTACTATGGTGCTAACTGGCGTGAGGAAGCAAAAAATACTAAAGCAGGGAAAGCTTACGTAGCTCGCATCCGTGAAATAGCCGACTCCGAACCTGAACTACTGGTAGCTCACTGCTACACTCGCTATCTAGGTGACCTGTCTGGAGGACAAATCCTCAAAAAAATCTCCCAAAGAGCAATGAACCTTTCCGATGGTGAAGGAACAGCATTTTACGAATTTGATGATATCGCTGACGAAACAGCTTTTAAAAACAAGTATCGTGCGGCAATGGATGAACTTCCTATTGACGAAGCTACAGCAGAGAACATTGTTGATGAAGCTAACGCTGCCTTCGGCAGAAACATGGAGCTTTTCCAAGAGCTTGAAGGCAATCTAGTTAAGGCAATTGGAGTAATGCTGTTCAATACTCTCACACGTCGTCGCACCCGTGGTAGCACAGAATTAGCTACTGCTGAATAGAGGACTACTTGCAGCTTATTTCATCAGGCTCTAGGCTGTCTATCTTAATTATTGAGTAAATCAAAAGATAGATCTACTAAGCTGTTTAGGGCAAACCTAACTCAAACTGACAGCAATTTAAAATTTAAATAGATAAGAACAATCCTGAAAGTTGGGTTGTGGTTGAGCTTAAAGTCAAATTTTTACTCGATCGCCTGCTGACTCTCAGGATTGTCTGCTGTTTACCCAAATAATTCCAATCACCTTGATACCTTTCTATGCTTGAGTCAGATTGGTACTTGCATAAGTATCTAAAGCAAAAGCAGGAATGCGATCGCCGTAGTCGGTATCTTTACCTGTAAAAGATTTAGCTAATAATTCAAAAGATTCAGATTTCAAATTACGTTCGTGAATTGGCTTTGTTTGCTCGCCTCGAAAATAAGCCTGAGTACCGATAATAGCTGCTGCTGTCCAGCCGATAGAAATTACCGCAATTAATAAAACTGTCATAACTGACCTCTTCTTTTTGAACTTATGTAAATAAATATAACAAGAAGTTGACAAATAGATATCTGTAAAGTTTTACGGTTTACCTGTGTCATGTGTGTGGAAAACCCCCCGGGCGAAATTGTAAAGTCGAAAAAAAGAAAAGAAACAAATAAAGCAAAAAAGCCTTCAGGATTGAGTCCTCAAGGCTTGGCGAATATTGCGATCGCTTTTTTAGCGTAATTTCAAAATAATTAGGTTAATCAATCAATTTAAAGATCGAGGACATAAAAGACAGCTTCACCCTGATTTTCCAGCTCAAAGTTGCTGAGATTGTCTTCAATAAAGCTAAGTTCATTTTGGTCAGTACTGTAGAAATGAGCGCCAGTGCCAGTATTGAGCATTCTAAATACGGGAATAGTTTCTATCTCAGTTGGGTCTGACTCGAAGGCATAAAAAGCAAGATCTTGATCGCCATAGTTGTCCAAAGTCTCTACGAAATCAATTTCATTTTGCTCCGTTGTGTAGAGATACGCATTGGTATCGCTGTTGAGAAACTGATAAACGGGAATTACTCCTTCTAATTCTTCTCCAGTTAAAGTATCTAAATTACTGGTCAGGACATCAAATTTTTCTGATTCGTTGTTTAAATCGTTTGTATCAGTTGCGCTTTGTTGAGAGAGAGTCCGAATTTCATTGTCATCCAGACTATAAAGGTGATGTCCTTCTTCTGAATTGTAAAAGCGGTGAACACCGTCAGTTGATAGGCGATCTATGAATTCTACGGGGTCTACGGAGTCTATGGGGTCTACGGGGTCTATGGGGTCTACGGGGTCTATGGGGTCTACGGGGTCTACAGGGTCTACGGGGTCTACAGGGTCTACGGGGTCTACGGGGTCTATGGGGTCTACGGGGTCTACGGGGTCTACGGGGTCTACGGGGTCTACGGGGTCTATGGGGTCTACGGGGTCTATGGGATCTATGGGGTCTACGGGATCTACAGGATTATCTAGTTCTAGTAGAAAAACGTCACCTGTATCATTGGTGTCATTAGCAACAAGATCGGCAAGACTAGAGTTGAATATTAAAGACTGAGCGTCACCACTGAGTAGAGGAAACGAATTCGCATCAATTTTAGTGGTAGTTTCCTCAACAAGATCGCGGACAAAAATATCAGCACGTCCGTTAGTATCATCGGCTACTAAGTTAGTCGCATCAGATAAGAAAGCTACATAGCGACCATCATCACTAACGGATGCTTCTCGACTACTACCGTTAGCTGAGCTTCCATCACTAGCAAGACTGACTAACTCAGTAGTTTTGTCGATCAGGTCATAGATGAAGATGTCACCTACGTCATTAATATCATTTGCCACTAAGTTAGTCGCATCAGACTGATAGACAACGTAAGTACCGTCTCCACTAAGCAAACCTTCACTGCTGTCGCCGTTAGTGGATGCTCCGTTTAAACCGAGGCTAGCTATTTCTGTGGTTTTATTTAGGCGATCGTAGACAAAGATATCCTTCGCATTGTTACTATCATTTGCCACTAAGTTATCAGCAGCAGAGATAAAGCTAATGTATTGAGCATCATCACTCATAGAACCCAGCTCACTAGCAGCGTTGGCAGCAACACCATCGCTAGAGATACTAACTAGTTCGGTAGTTTTTGTAAAGCGATCGCGGAGGAAAATATCAGCAACACCATTAGTATCGCTCGCAACTAAGTTACTGGCAAAAGACTGAAAAGCGACATAGCCACCAGTATCGTTGATCGCGCTAAAAAGACTAATACCGTTAGCAGAAGTTCCGTCGGTAGCAACACTAATTAATTCTGTGGCTGCATTTGGGCGATCGCGGAAGAAAATATCATGCAAACCATTGGTATCGTTATCTACCAAGTTAGTTGCGGAGGAGTTGAAGGTAAGATAGAAACTATCACCACTAATCACGACGTTGCTACTAGAACCATTGGCTAAAGTGCCGTCAGTAGCAAGACTAATTAGTTCTATAGACTCGTCACCGCGATCATAGAGAAAAGCATCTGTTGCATTATTTGTATCACTAGCAAGTAGATTATCTGCAGCAGATTCAAAAGGAATTAACTGACCACTATCGCTAAGGGAAACGGCACCGCTATTACCATTAGCTTGAGAACCGTTACTAGCGATGCTGACGCGACTGATAGTTTGAGATTGTTCTTGATTATCCATGATAATTATTGCTGATCTTCAGATAAATATGAGTATGTTGCTCTAAAAAATAAAAATTAAAGCTATGTAATTAGAAAAAATAGCTAAAGGAGTTTAAGTTGTTTTGCCGAAGTTAAAACCATATTG
>JBCBEA010000024.1:0-16867 GCA_038529195.1 Cyanobacteria bacterium J06600_6 | reverse complement strand
TCTGATATTCTTTTCCCTTCAATTTTTCCAATGCTTTATATAAACGTTGGGCATTAGCAGGACTTTTGAGCAGATACATAGTTTCTTCAATTGCACTATAGTCCTCAAGTGACATCATGACGACAGGACGTTCTGATTGGCGAGTAATAATTATTGGCGCATGGTCGTCACAGACTTGATTCATTACGGATGAAAAGTTTTTTCTAGCTTGTGTATAAGTAATTGCATCCACGATTGATAGTTAGTAAGAAAGTTGTTAGATTTTTATTTTACCGTTTGAGTACTTAAACGGTAAGTATATTTAATTGTAAAAGCGATCGCTTTTTGCAAAATACTAAGATCACAAAAAGATTGCGATCAAAGTCACGTAGTTTCCCCGAAAGATAGCGGTGATCAGCAGGGAAAGCTCTATATATCTCTTCTCTAACAAGATATATGGTAGCTATACCGCAACGCCTACAAGAATTTGTCAATTATCGTCTTCAACACGTAAAGGGAAGAGAGAAAAGCGAAGCGCAAATATTTCTAGACCGATTTTTTCAGGCTTTTGGTCACAAAGGTGTAAGAGAAATTGGTGCGGAATGTGAATATGTAGTTGCCAAGGGAAGCAGGAGGGGTAAGACAGGTTTTGCCGATCTAGTATGGAAACCCCGCGTATTGATTGAGATGAAGACGCAGGGAGAAGATTTAAGCAAGCACTATCGTCAGGCGTTTAATTACTGGACAAGAATTGTTCCTAACCGTCCGCGCTACGTAATGCTATGTAACTTCGATCTGTTTTATATCTATGATTTCAACAGTCAGGTAGACGAGCCTGTAGACATTATTGCGATCGAAGACTTACCCGCCAGAGCATCCGCTTTTGGCTTTATGGAAGAACGGGAAAAACCACCTATCTTTCAGAACAATCAGACAGAAGTAACCAAAGAAACTGCTCGTGAAATGGGCGAACTCTACGAAATTATACGCCAAAGGGGAGAAAAAGAAGGATTCAAGCCAGAAGTTGCTCAAAGACTAATATTGCAATGTGTCTTGTCTATGTTTGCCGAAGACAGAGGCTTGCTACCTGAAAATATTTTTACTCGCTGCATTTATGAATGTTTAGAAGACGGGAAAAGCTCCTATGACACTTTAAGCGGTTTGTTTTACGCGATGGATCGTCCTGGCATAACGCCAGCGGGCAGATATAAAGGGGTAGATTACTTCAATGGTGGTTTGTTTGCCACGGTTCATCCGCTCGAACTAACCAAAGAAGAATTAACCTTACTAGAAAAAGCAGCAAGGCAGGATTGGACAAAGATTCGCCCTGCCATCTTCGGCAGTATTTTTGAGGGTTCTTGCACATCAAAACAACGTCATAGACATGGAATGCACTTCACCAGCGAAGTGGACATTATGAAAATTGTGCGTCCGACGATTAGCAACTACTGGGACGACAAAATAGAAGCTGCTAATACGATTAAAGAATTAAACTCACTCCAGCTAGAACTACAAAACTACCGCGTTCTCGACCCTGCCTGCGGTTCGGGGAATTTTTTATATCTGGCGTATCAAGAATTAAAAGAAATCGAAAAGTCCCTACTAGATAAAATGGCTGCGCGTCGTCGATCCGAAACCGCCAAGCAACAGGTACAAATGGGTTTAGTTACACCCCTGCAATTCTATGGCATTGATATCAATCCCTTTGCGGTCGAGTTAGCCAAGGTAACTTTAACTATTGCGAAAAAAGTGGCGATCGATAAACTAGAACTAACCGAAAGAGAATTACCCCTCGATACTCTCGATCAAAACATAATCTGCGATGATGCCTTGTTTACTCCCTGGATAAAAGCTGATGCAATCATTGGAAATCCTCCTTTCTTGGGTGGAAAACATATGAGACTAAATCTTGGCGATGAATATGTTGATAAAGTATTCGAGCAGTTTCCTAAAGTCAAAGATGTCGATTTCTGTAGCTATTGGTTTAGGTTAGCTCACGACAATGTTAAACAAAATGGCAGAGTTGGTTTGGTTGGCACAAACTCTATCAGTCAAGGCAAAAGCCGTAAAGCAGCTTTGGAATACGTAGCTGACAAAGGCGGACATATACACGATGCAATTCCGACTCAAGTTTGGTCTGGGGAAGCAAACGTTCATGTCAGTATTGTTAATTGGAAATACGAACAGCCTAGTAAATATTTTTTAGACAACCAAGAAGTTGATGTTATTAATTCCTCTCTACAGCCTCATATTGACGTTTCAGGAGCAAAAACCTTGCAGGCTAACGCAGATAAATGTTTTCAAGGCGTAATTCCTGTAGGTAAAGATTTTATTATTACAGAACAGCAAGCTAAAAAATGGATTGCTGAAGATAAGAAAAATGAGGAAGTATTAAAGCTTTTTTCGATGGGTTCTAACTTAGCAAAGAATGTTAATGGTGAACCTGATAGGTGGATTATCGATTTTAATGATTTAGATTTGGAAGAGGCAAATAATTATAAACTTCCTTTTGAGTATGTTAAAAACAATGTCAAACCAGAAAGAGACAATAATCGTAGAAAAGTTACAAGATTAAATTGGTGGAAATATGGCGAAAAAAGACCAGCGATGAGAAATGCGATCGCATCACTGTCTCATTATTTCATAGTACCGAGAGTTTCCAAATGGGCTGTATTTCTTCCTGCATCGCTTGATTGGCTACCTGGAGATTTAAATGTTGTAGTTGGATTAGATGACGAATATATTTTAGGAATTTTGACCTCTAATATTCATCGTCTATGGATGAATGCACAAAGCTCTACTTTGGGTTTGACTATTAGGTATACACATAAAACTTGTTTTGAAACCTTTTCTTTCCCGCAAACGCCTAGCAAAAAAGTAGTCCAGCAAATCCGCGATAAGACTACCGAACTCCATGAATACAGAACGCAACAAATGGAGCAAAAGCAGCGGGGCATTACGCAGCTTTACAACGAATACTTTCACGAACCAGCTAGTAAACTCTATCAGCTACACAAGGAATTAGATAAGTTAGTGATGAAAGCTTACGACTTTAAGGCAAAAGACGATATCTTAGCCAAGCTGCTAGAGCTAAATTTTGAATTAGCTGCGAAGGAGAAACGAGGAGAAAAAGTTGTTGGTGCGGAATCCCCGTTCGACTATATCAGACAGGCAGAAGATGCCATTGCTGAATACGAGAAACTAAGAGAATAATTATCAGAGTTTAGCGATCGCACAGAAGTAGAAGAACAACTGGCTGATAATTGAGGCACTTTTCAGCATACAATCACGTCTTTAAGTAAAAGCCTGGAGATGTGATTTCGTGTTGCGATCGCTGTCAAACAACATAAAACTAAGCAATCGAGAGCGAACGGTACAACTAATAGCTAGAATATAATGTCGCCAAAAGCTATTAACGAGAGGCATTTAGTGCCTAGAAAACGAGAAATCAATATTTTTTATTCTTAAAATAAATACTGGAAAGAATGTACTTTTTTAACAAATCCTATACAGGTAAAATCGTAGCCGTTTTTTTAGGCTTTGCGATCGCAATCAGTACAAATCATGTTGCTCAAGCCAAAAATACTTATTCTCAAACGCTCAATCTCTCAAATCGCGGTGAAATGCTGATCGCCCAGGTTTACCGTCAACTTAACTTTGACAGTAACTACTATCAACAGTTATCCCAGGCTGATAACTTTTACCGTAAGGGTGAACTAAATAAAGCCAAGGAAATTCAGCAGCGTGTTAAGCCAGGATTTAACCCCAAAGATATTTTACCGCCAGCTTTTGATAGTGTTAGTCAGCTTAGTGCTAGAGGACAAGAATACTGGCGCATTGCCAATAGTGCGATCAACGCAGATCCAGAAACAGAGGAAGAAATTACAGGGCAAATTTTTGAACCCTTACAGAAACTAGTTAAAGAAAATCCTGGGTTTATTCCTGGTCATATCCTGCTGGCGGACACTCATGATCTCTATCGCGAAGAGAAACCAGCTTTAGCAGTCATCGAACGTGCCTCAGAAATGTATCCTGACAGGGAAGATGTCTTAGATACAAAAATCGACCTGCTGTTACTTTATGGTAAACCTTTAGAAGCTTCGATCGCAGCACGAGAATTTGCCTTTAGTAATCCCAATCATCCGAAAAGCAAGGCTTATGAACAGGCTGCCAACGGTTATTTTAATCAGTACAGAAAAAAGCTAAACAACAAAGTCACCACTTCAGGGATTTTAGGCACAATCGGTCAAGTCGCTACAGGTAATGAAGTGGGGGCAATTCAAATTGTTCAGGCTTTGTCGGCAGGAGAAGCAGCAGCAGGACAGTCTTTTGCCCAGAGTATCAAAGCACAGTCAAAAATGGTCAATAGCACTACACAGCTTAAATATCTGGATGATATTGGTCAGAGACTAGCGAAATTGATGGGGCGTGATGAGTTTGAATATGAGTTTAATATTATTGAAGACCCCACTCCTAATGCTTTTGCACTACCTGGAGGAAAAATTTTCTTCCATACGGGCATGCTGCAATTAATGGACTCGGAAGCAGAATTAGCGGGAGTACTCGCTCATGAAATCGCTCACTCTGTCTTATCCCACAGCTATCAGCGGATTGGCGAGTCAGCCTTAACCAGCACTGCTTCTAATTTAATCGGTAGCGTGTTGGGTAGAGAAGCGGGAATTGCGTCCAACGTCGGCGGGCTAGTATTAAGTCAAAAATTTAGTCGCGATAAGGAAAAACAGTCCGATATTTTGGGCTTGAGAGTCTTAGATGCTTCTGGTTATGCTGCGGATGGTTTGTATAATGTGATGGCAAAACTTAAGCGGTTATCTGGCGGTGGGGCAAATCTTTTGTCTAGTCACCCTGCACCAGAATCAAGAATGCGTTACCTAGAAGAGTTGATTCAAACCAATGGCTATAATCGCTATGGCTATGAAGGTGTCGATGCCTACCGTCGCGTATTTCCTCGCTAGAAATTTGCGAAGTCGATCTTAAACAAACAAGAGGGTGAATTGCGATCGCCCTCTACAAAAAATGCTAAAGAGACTCAGCCTGACGGACTAAAAACTGTTCGCGGTTGAATTTTTTTTGTTCTTCGCTCAAAACATCATAATTATCGATTGGTAAACGCATATCCCACTGGGTCTCTGCAAACATCAGTAGGTTAGCTGTCATTACCAAACCCGTAGCCATAAATTGCCAGCCGATACACAAGGGTAAGATAACGATACCAAGGAGATGAAATGATCCTGCCATCATAAAGGCGCGCGATCGCAAGCCTATGCCCGTACAAAAATAGCCCACGGCACTCAAACCTAACCAGATATAACAGAGGTGCATGAGAATTGTTGCCGAACCCCAGAAAATACCGTAGTCAGTAATTACGATTCCACCTAACATTAGGACGATCCAGGCATACAGTACCCAGCGCAATCGCTCTACCTTGACCCAAAAGTAGGTTAAAACGCTCATGGCTGTCGTCCCCGCAACTGTCAAAACAGACCAAAATCCAGCCTGAATTCGCCAGTCAATTGGTGCAAACTGCGCTGTGAAGAAAATTAAAGCCGTAATTAGACCCCAAACTACAAAAACCTGGTCAATCCGCGTATAAACGTTATGAAACAGAGTTCTATTGCTAATCTGTAATTTTAGATTTAATAATCCTTGGCGATCTTGAAAATCGAGAGCGTGCTGCTTGCGACGAATAATTGGCTCTGCGGTATTGAACAAAGGCATTGTAAATTCAGAAGAAGATAAGTTATCTAACTTTAGTTTGATTTATTTTTCTTCATGATTATACCCATATATTGAGTCAGGTATCTTGGGAATGATTCAACTTCATTTTGCTGATTGTTTAACCCATGAGTCTGATATGAATAGTGTTCTCTCGGAGTAACAGTTATAACAGTACAGGCAGTTTTAAGTAGTCGATAATTGATTTTTTTTTAAGTCTCCATACCCTCACTTGTCTATCAATAAAGAATTATTAAATATAATGGCGTTTAATAATTCACGGGAAAACTAAGCTTAGATGCTCGTGTATGGAAAAATAAGTTTGTTTTATGGTTAGTAATCCCTTCAGCCACAATCCAGGAATGTTTAAAAACGTCGTTAGTAGCGTTCTAATGGATAGCCAAAAAATAGATTCTCTTTCCAGCACTACTAAATTTGGTGTTCAACAGCAGGCAAAAATAATAGTTCGTTTAATTAAGATCGATAAATTTTCACGAGTAGAAGAAATCTTTAATAACGAAATCAAACAACAAACTCACACCGTTGAAGGTTTTTTATACGCATCTTCACTCATTAAAGAGGTCTTCTTTAGCCAGTTTGAATCTGGTTTATTATCTCATTTAAACAAGTGGATCGAACAAGCACCTCAAAGCCATCTAGCTTATACTGCAAGAGCCTATTTTTACTATATGGCTGGTTGGAAAATACGCGGTCATGAATTTATCCCCGATACACCGGAAGACCAGGTTAAAGGATACGTAGAAAATCTCAACCTGAGCGTGAATGATATTCACAAAGCCATCGAGTTAGACCCCTCTAATCCTCTGGCAATTATGAAAATATTGACATTAGGTAGAAATGGCTGGGCAGATGGAGACATTTTTGAATCGTATTTCACTGCTGCAAATGAAATTGTTCCTTATTACACCGAAGCTTACCAAGAAAAAAGCGATTTTCTTAATCCTAAATGGCATGGTGAAAGTGAAGAATACTTGTTAGATTTTGTTAGGCGATCGGTCAGAGAATCTCCTCGAAAAACTGCTGTTGCTCTCCTTCTGCCTCAGGTACATAGAGAACTATCATGGCACAACGATCGCGATATAAAAGAATATTTTAAACAAAAAAAAGTTTGGTATGAAGTTGAAACTAATTATCTCCGCTTAATAGAAGATTTTCCCGAGTCTGGGTTTTATCCTCTTTGGTTTGCGGAAGTGGCAAAATACATGGGAAAAAATAGACTTGCTCGTAAATATTTTGCGTTAGCTTCTAAAAGAGATGTTAATAATCCAGTACTTCAAGCTGAATTACAGGAATATAAACGATGACTGGTTATGATTCGTATTCCCTAATTTCATAAATTTAGTTCCCTAAACTTGCAAAATTCAAATGGCTAATTGAGTAGTTGCCGTCCAGATTGTCCAACCGTCAAACAGCCATAAAACCATAGTGCAGGTAAAGAGAATCAGATACATCCAGGGTTGAGCGAGGGGACGAACATCAACTGTATCAATCCCTGTTTTTTCAGCAACAATATTAACCATTTTATTAAAGCCTGCAATCCGCATTGGTAACAGATAGGCTTTTTCGGCGGTAGGAGAAGTGAAATAATAAACTAGACCACCCTGTCCCGTAGTGCGCATTTTCAGGTTATCAATTTCATTCCAGTTCAGCGACCAACCTTTGCGAAAGAAGCTAGGCACCCAGTTAGGATAAGCCACCTTAATTTGCTCGTCGTCCAGAATTACTCTTTCACTGAGAGCAGCATAGAGAGCGATCGCACCCAAGGCAATGCCGATCCATAGTAGCCAGGCTGGGATAGGCGATTCCGTAAACTCTGCTAAAAATGGCAAAGGTATGGTTAAACCAATATAAAGACATGAAAGAGTAATGCGAATAATAGGAGATATTTTAAAGATGTTCACGGTCTTTTAAGTAAAAGGTAAAAAGTAAGAAGTAAAAAGTTGTCAATTATCAATTGTCAATTGTTCATTATTTTGTCCCCAGAAACCCTGATATTTAATTACTTCAATGTCGCCCAAAACTTTTGTTTGACAAGCAAGACGGCGATTCTGAGTTAGAGAATGAGGTGGCAATGAGCGTCTAGTGCGGTCTTTCCAGTTAGCGGGGGAGACTTCGCCGATAATTTCTACCGCGCAAGTTCCACAGCTGCCGATGCCCCGACAGTTAATAATTTTCGACCTGCCGTTATGAAGATTGATGTCGTGCTTCAACAAAACTTTGCGCAAGTTAGCACTCCTCTCGCAGCTAAAGGTTTTTCCTTGTACAGTGACGATGGGCATGACGATCTGGCTTGGGCAATAAAATAATGTGTCTTCAAGTAACTTAACATTGATTCACTCTAATAGTTTCGCACCAATTGATTCTATGACGCAAAAACCAGCAATTCAGGTTTACGATACTACTCTTAGGGATGGTTCTCAGGGAGAAGGTATTTCTTTGTCGTTGGATGACAAGCTTAAAATTGCGCGACAGCTAGATCGCCTGGGAGTTCCTTTTATTGAGGGGGGTTGGCCAGGTGCAAATCCGAAGGATGTACAGTTTTTCTGGCGCTTAAAAGAAGAACCGTTAAAGAATTCGGAGATAGTTGCTTTTTGTTCTACTCGTCGTCCGAATGTCGCAGTAGCAGAAGATCGAATGCTTCAGGCGATTTTGGCAGCAGGTACCCATTGGGTAACGATTTTTGGTAAGTCATGGGATCTACACGTTACGGAAACTCTCAAGACCAGCCTGGAAGAAAACCTGGCAATGATTCGCGAGACGATTGAGTATTTACGCAGTCAGGGCAGAAAAGTAGTTTATGATGCCGAGCATTGGTTTGACGGCTATAAGCGCAACCCTGCGTATGCTCTGCTGACTTTAAAAACGGCTTTAGATGCGGGAGCAGAATGGCTGGCGCTCTGTGATACTAACGGCGGGACTTTACCCCACGAAGTTACGCAAATCGTCACAGAAATAATTGAGGCAATTCCTGAAATACAGGGTAAATTAGGCATTCATACCCATAATGATGCCGGGACGGCGGTAGCAAATGCGATCGCAGCAGTAATGTCCGGGGCAACAATGATCCAGGGAACAATCAACGGTTATGGAGAAAGATGTGGTAACGCGAATCTCTGTACGTTAATTCCTAATTTGCAGCTCAAGCTAGACCATCAGTGTTTGGGACAGCAAGAATTGGGTAAACTCAGCCAAACTAGTTATCTAATTAGTGAGATTGTGAATTTAGCTCCCGATGACCATGCGCCTTTTGTCGGGCGATCGGCGTTTGCTCATAAGGCAGGAGTTCACGTTTCGGCAGTGGAGAAAAATCCCCTTACCTACGAACATATTCAGCCAGAGCTAGTCGGCAACCAGCGTCGCATTGTAATTTCCGATCAGTCGGGACTGAGTAATATTCTCCACTATGCTGCCAAGTTTGGCATAAATCTGAGTAAACAGGATGTTACCTGTCGTCAAATCCTCGATCGCCTCAAGACTTTAGAAAATGAAGGCTATCAGTTTGAGGCAGCAGAAGCCAGCTTTGAATTACTAATGCGATCAATCCTCACCCCAGGAAAAGAATTATTTTTACTTAAGGGTTTCCAGGTTCACTGCAACATTCACCAAGAAATTGATAATCCTGCTAGTAAAGCCTTGGCGACAATCAAAGTAGAAGTAGACGGCGAGAATTTACTCGAAGTGGCAGAAGGAAATGGTCCAGTAGCAGCTTTGGACAGTGCTTTACGTAAGGCGCTAGTAAAATTTTATCCGCAGATCGCTGACTTCTATTTAGCCGACTATAAAGTCCGTATCCTCGATGGTGGCGCGGGGACGGCAGCCAAAACTCGCGTTCTGATCGAGTTTAGTAATGGGGTTAAACGCTGGACAACAGTAGGTGTATCTGCCAATATTTTAGACGCTTCCTACCAAGCAGTTGTGGAAGGTATGGAGTATGGTTTACTATTGCAAACTGCAAAAAACAAAGCAAATACTGTTAAACAAAGGACATAACAACAAATATTTATGACCACCCTCCCTCCAACAACTAAAAGCAGGCTACAAAAAATCCCCTTGGCTAATGTAGTTTGGGAAGGAGATCGTCGTCCTTTGGGTAGCATGGCAGCGCATTTAGATGGGGTAAGAAATCTAGAAGACAGCTGTATTATCTGGATTGATGGTTCTGAGGGAGAAGTCAGAGCAATGGATGTGGTTGCCGAAGAACAGGGCATGGAAGTTGTCGTTAGAGCCTTGCTACGGGCGATCGAATCTCCGCACCATCCCGCCCAACCTGCCCGTCCCCAAAAGATTGTGGTGCGCGATCGCGAAATTCAGTTTTTTCTTAGAGGCGTTTTACAGGATTTAGAGATTAACGTCGAATATAGGTCAGAATTGCCCTTAATCGACCGACTATTTGCGGGTTTTGCCTTTATGGATCAAGACCAGCCTGATATACTCCCCCCAGCTTATGAGTCGGCAATTGATCACGTTGCTGGCGAAATTTGGTCACATGCTCCTTGGGAATCATTGACAGACAGCGACATTTTGCAGGTGGAACTAAAGGGCTGTGAAATAGAGCGAGTCTATGTCTGTGTGATGGGAATGATGTCTGCGGAATACGGAGTCTTGATCTATCGCTCCCTCGATTCTCTGAAGCAATTTCGCGAGGCAGCTTTGGGAGATCGCCGATCGCCAGTCGAATTAGAAAAAGCATTTTTAGCTCAGGACTGTTGGTTTCTTAACTATGAAGAAGTAGAAGTAAAAACCGACATTGGCAAAAATCAAACCGTGATGGAAGCTTTTTTTGGCAGTCTCCATCCTTTTGAGGGTATGCGTCATTTTCTCGATGAAGCCGAAACCAGAATCGTTTACACTACTTTGGAAGCTGTACGGCGTTTTGTTGAGGACAATTCTAGAGAAATTGATCGAGAGCCAATTACGGCGATCGCAGAATCCTATCAAATTACCTTACCTGTAGCTAGCGAGACAATTAGTACCAAAGTTTCTACTCTACCCGAACTATCAGTAGAGTTATTAGCCATGGTTGCAGGCGATCGTTTTGATGCTCGAGGCGAAATAGACATCCCAATTCAAGAGGATTTAATTCCCGATGGTGCATTAATTAGTTTGGCGAGTATTCCAAAAGAATTAGTCCAACAGCTTCAGCATCAGCCCAAAACCTATTGTCAGTCGGCAAAAATTGCTGCAAAAGCCAATGAGCTACCGACAATTTTTATCCAAACTAGCAGACCCAAGGCGAATCGTTTAATTACCAGAATTAGAGAGGCAGGGGGACTAAAAGCGGTTTGCTTTAACCCTGGTCAAGATCCTTTCAGTGGTGAACTTTATGACCTCGGAATGCTGCAAACTAAGGACGATGAACTGTATATTTTTGCAGAGTATGCTCAAGATGTCCCAAAACAGGCAGCAGCCTTAGAGAAATGGCATCAACGCTGTACTAAGACTCAGGGATATTGCGGGGTAGTAATTGCCATGGGCGCGACAGGAGTAAATCGGGGTAATCCCCAGGCAAAAGATATGCTGGCTTTATTTCAAGTGAAATCGATAAACGGCGCAGAGTTAGGCATGGGTGTTTTGAAGCTGATGCCCGATTTTGACTTTTAAGCTGGAAAAACTTTTATATTGAAAAGAATACGCAAATTAGCTGCAGTAATCGTATTCTATAAAGATCAGTCATTGTTAAAATTAAGTGCGGATTTTTACCAGATTGGCGATCGCAGGCTGAAGTTCTGGACGAAAATAGTAAATGAGATTTACTTCAATAACTCAATTTTGATGGAACTATGTTATTCTAGTTCAGGTGTGAAAAACGCAACGGGATGTAGCGCAGCTTGGTAGCGCGCCTGCTTTGGGAGCAGGATGTCGCAGGTTCAAATCCTGTCATCCCGATTTATATCAGACATTAATCTCAGTATAGTGAAGGCAGCTTTTCATAGCTAAACCGCACTATTTACTAGTTCAAGTATTTGAAATGAACGCCAGCACTAAATTAAAAAAGCGTTGATTTTCGTTAGAGGTAGGGCAAAAACTTAGACATGGAAGTATTTAGTCTTTCGCTGCTTTAATCTCTGCTGGCGGAGAATGGCGCTCGCCAGTGTTTTTTGCAAGTCATCTAAGCGCTCGGGACAAGGGGTAAATATTAGTAGATAGTCAAAGATATCTTGATGACCCCAGTAAGCAGCTTTGTCTAAAGCCATATCTCCATATGTGTCAACAGCATCGGGATTTGCTCCCGCTTCTAATAACATCTCTACAATTCCTATATTCCCGGTATTTGCTGCAATCATTAAAGCGCTAACGCCACTAGGACTACAGCTAGTAATATCTGCATTAAAGTCCATCAAAGTTTTGACTAGTTCGACATGTTTTTGCTCTTTGCCAATAGCATTACAGATAGGAGGAGACTCTCCACCCCAGTTTTGATCTGTGTTTGCTCAAGATTGGAGTTTGGTAGCCTAACAGATGGCGATCGTGAAGCTTTTGGGCTAAGGTTAGCTTGCTATTTGGTATTCAGAATAATAATTGTCCACTACTAAGTATTTATCTCTAAAATAAAAGGTAATATAATTTTGGAATTCATCTAAAAATATCAGTTTATTCTAAAGGTCCTGAACGCTATAAATGCTTAGTCTTGCATAAGAAGCAAGAGCAAAATAAATATATTAGTTACCAGGTAATTTACGGTTTTTAATACACAATAGACTAACCAGTAGACATCGTTATGAGGCAGACACCACATGATTAAACCATTAATTCGTTTGAGTATAACTTTAGGAGTCGCAGGAGCTACTTTTCTAAGCTGGAGCGCAATTGAAAATTTAATCGCGATCGCTTTGCCAGAAGCAGAAGTTTTGGAAAAACTCGATCCAGTTCCAGTCTTTACGATTGCGGATGAACAGGGTGCGCCGTTGGTAGCTTCAGGAGAAGACGAAGAGAAAGTAGCAGGAGTCTTTATTTCTCAAGGTGATGCAAACGAATTTGTTAACCAGCTAAAGACCGAAAATCCTGAATTGGCAGAGAAAGTTAAGGTTGTCCCCGTATCTCTGGGTGAAGTTTATAAGCTAGCAGGTTCGGCTGAAGGACAAGAGAATGCTCTCAACTTTGCTTACGTACCAGAAGAAGAATCAGTAAACTCCGCTAAGACTCTGGGTGAAGAAAACGAACAGCCCTACCAGGGTGGAGTACCTCTTTTTGTCGCCAGAGGTGGAGAAGGCAAAGGCTACTTGACCTTTGAAAGAAATTCTAAGCAGGTAATTCCTTTCTTTTTTGATAAAGCCCAGCTAGAAGAGATGGTAGCTAGATTTAAAGAACAAGAGCCAGAAGTAGCTGCAAACGTTGATATTGAAGTTCATCCTCTAGAAGGAGTAATTGAAACTCTAGAAACAGGTTCAGATGAAATCTTAGAAAAGATTGTTTTAGTTCCTTCTGCCGAATCAATCGAATTTCTACAAAATGTGGCTGTTCCTCCCGCTGGGGAAGGAAACGCAGCACCAAGTCCTGCCCCCGAAGCAGCACCTGCTGAGTAAGTTGTCTAATATCTCTGGTCAGGATTTATATAGCTGGTATCGGCAGGCAAAACAAGCAGCGATCGCCAGCAAGATAGATCCCGCCGAACTTGATTGGCTAGTACAGACAGTCACAAATTTAGATAATTTATCTCTGCGCTTGGGTACATTTCAAAACCATTCGCAGATCCAGAGCCAAAAATCTCTGTCACAGCTAACTCAACTGTGGCAGCAACGTCTTCAAGAGCATCTACCCGTACAGTATTTGGTAGAGACAGTCTTTTGGAGGCGTTTTCAATTGAAAGTCACGCCTGCCGTCTTAATTCCTCGTCCAGAGACGGAACTAATAATCGATTTGGCTTTAGACAATAATTTAATCACCGAGGAAAAACAGCACTGGGTAGATCTTGGGACTGGTAGCGGGGCGATCGCTTTGGGTTTAGCCGATATATTTCCTCAAGCAACTATTCATGCCGTAGATCTGAGTGAAGCTGCCCTGGAAGTTGCACGAATTAATGCAGAGAAATTACAGCTAGACAATATCTGTTTTTATCAAGGCAGCTGGTGGAGTCCTCTAGAACAGCTACAGGGGAGAGTAACAGGAATGGTTTCTAATCCTCCCTATATACCTTCAGCAGAGATCCAGCAGCTACAGCCTGAAGTAGCCTTACATGAGCCTCATATAGCTTTAGATGGGGGAAAGGATGGTTTAGATGATATTCGTCTATTGATTGAAACTGCCCCGAATTATTTAGTTTCAGAAGGAATGTGGCTGATCGAACTAATGATTGGTCAAGCAGATACAGTAGCCGGGCTTCTAAAACAGCAAGAAGAATACAAAAATATTAAGATATTTCCCGATCTCAATGGCATTGATCGCTTTGTTCTAGCATATAAATGTTAAGTGATTAAAGTGTAATTAAATCTAAAATATTTGGAACGGTAAGCAAGCTAACCACTAACCATTAACCACTAATCATTAACCACTAACCATAGTGCTAGTTTCTCAAAAAAAATTGATTTCAGAAGCGATCGCTGGCAAAGTTGTAAGCTTTCCAACTGATACTGTTCCCGCTTTGGCTGTAAAACCTGAATTAGGTGATTCGATCTATCAGCTCAAACAGCGATCGCTAAATAAACCGTTGATTTTACTAGGTAGCTCAATTGATGATTTACTACCATATGTTAAGTACAGCGATGAGTCGCTAGAGATATGGCAAGATTTAATGTCACAGCATTTACCTGGCGCACTTACCCTCGTGCTTCCCGCTTCAGATAAAGTACCAAAAGCCATCAATAATACCGATGCCAAAACTGTCGGTATTAGAATTCCCGATTGCAGTACGGCTTTAAATATACTCAAGCAAACGGGAGCAATGGCTACTAGTAGCGCCAATATTTCGGGACAGGATACCTTGGTAACAATGAATGCGATCGAGACAGCTTTTCCTTCTGTTGCGGTTCTAAAAACTATGGATACTGAACCAGGTAGTGGACTGCCATCAACTGTTGTCCTTTGGCAGGATCAAAAATGGCATATTCTTCGTCAAGGAATTATTGCTCTCGAAAATTTGTAGCAGCTATGATTGAGTAATTTTCGGATGCTGTGCTAACGTTAGATGCAAATTAGTGAAGCTAGACATCAATGGCTACAGTCGAATCAATTATTAAGCACTATGGATCGTCAACCATTGATAGAAAAGATAAAATAGTAGTCAATCCTGCTGGTTAGCTTTGCTTTAGAATTTATCTTCTGAAATTATGAACGAAATTGACGAGCTAAAAGAAGAACTCAAACAAGCACAGCTTGCCTATCAAATGGCAGCGCAGATGAGCCAGTTTAAGGCAGGTTTTTTGGCTAGAACTTCCCATGAATTGCGATCGCCCCTCAGCAGCATGATTGGCCTACACCAGTTAATTCTGTCCGATCTTTGCGAAAGTCCAGAAGAGCAAAAGGAGTTCATTGCTCAAGCCTATCACTCAGCCTTAAAACTAATGAAGCTGATTGATGAAATTGTTGCCGTTTCTAAAACTGAGTATGGTACAAACAGTCTAAATCTAGAGTCCTTGAGCTTAGATAAGATATTTGCCGAAATAAATCGCCTAACTCATCTTCAGGCAGCTAATCGTAATCTGAAGCTAAATATTGAAAAGCCAGACGCCCAAATTTGCGTTTTTGCCGATCGTTCCCGTTTAATTCAGCTAATTTTCAATTTGATTGATAGTGGCATTTCTCTCATGAAAACGGGCAAAATTGAACTATCGACAACGGAAGTAACGGCAAAGCAGATCAAAATTCAACTAGATCTGGAGTGTCCTGCTGCTCTCTGGCAAGATTCTAATTCTTCTCCGCCAGATTTTCAGACTCAAGATATGGGAGAAATTCGCGAACTTCTACAGGAAATTAGCCTGTCGGCAAACATGAAATTGCTGATGTCTAAAACACTTCTAGAAACTATGGGTGGCAGTTTAGAATTTAAGGATTTAAGCTACTTAAATAATTCTCAGCCTTTGAGTCGCATTACTTTAATCTGCAAAAGAAAAGTCTAAATTTAAAAAAGAATCAAAATTAACGCAAAACAAAACTGCCAATAACTTAATTTAGTTAAATCATTGGCAGCCTATACTTGTATTCTTTTGTTGTCTGTTCAATATCGCCAGCTTAGGCTACCGTGATATGGGTAGTATGCCTCTCAATTAACTTTTTAACACTGACTATTGCTTTCATGGGTACATTCTTGCTCCCAACATCTTCTAAACAAAGTAATTTGGTATAGATACCAAAAGTGTCTGACGTTCCAAACTGAGTACTGATGACCTAGCTGCTGATTAATATATTGCCAAATCAAAAGAGTAGTTAATTTTATTTTTCTATTCATCGACCAAGATCCTTAAGTAATAATTAAAAGTTATTTTTAAGCTTTGAGACCAGCGAATTCTTCTACTATGCTCAAACGACTCGTTAAATTGCCTTCTATTATTAATTTGCCCAATTAAGTCAAATTCCCCTTGCTCGGAAATGCCTAAAATAGAATCGGAGATCCCTAGATGTTAGGTGTTATCACGACTTGTCAAATCAGGATTAATCTGTATAGTTAAGCTAGGCTTCGAGTAATATCGAGGGTAATACGACCGCTAAAATCAGGGATCGGGGCTGCTGGTTTAGACAGCTTTACTCGAACCTGATTTACTTTTTCGAGGCTCAATATGCGGTCGGCGATCGCGCCCACCAGCTTTTCTACTAAATCAAACTTTGCTGTCGTGATCTCTTCTTTAACTATGGCGATCGCCTCTCGATAATCTAAGGTATCGGCTATATCATCGCTCTTGCCCGCCTCAGTCAGATCTACCCAGAGAGTCAAATCAACTTCAAACCACTGTCCTAGCACTCTCTCTTCAGGTAAATAGCCAACGTATCCATAGGCACGAATGCCACTAACTTGAATTGAATCCATTTCTTGATCGCTAATCATTTACGAAGCTTATCCTTTAGGGCTAATTTCTTGTTTTCTACCTTTGATTAAATCCCTTTTCAAATGTGTAAGGAATTTTTAGCTATTGATCTACTTCAAAACTCAGATTGAAGTAGATCAATCAAAAACTAGAAAATATTAACCTCTAGTTAACTCAAT
>JBCBEA010000023.1:0-17213 GCA_038529195.1 Cyanobacteria bacterium J06600_6 | reverse complement strand
AAAGAGGCTGTGGCAGCGTTATGCTGTGCTCAATCCTCTATATGTGTGGCATGTTCTCCAGCAATACTTGGGCTTGAAAAAATTCATACCCACTATGCCCGATGGTAAGGAAAAGATTGAATCTTATGGATAAGTAATTCTGTGGAGTGTGCAGACTAACCTGCTGTGGCTAGTCATACAAGCTCCTGCTCTAAAACAATACTTTAATGTTGAGTAAGTCAGAAAGGCACGGGGCTTTGCCCCCAGTGCGGACGCAAAGCGTCCCAGTCGTCGAAGACGACATACTGCGACGATCTACGCTAAACGGGGCAGGAGCGCATTTGCGCTCGTCTGTGCCACATTCTATGCTACATACAATCAGGAAAGTTATAGCTATTTTGACTTGATCGACAAAAGTATTCTGTGACGGGAAGAAATGCTTTTGGTTAAAAACCGTATTCCACTCCCGTGTTGGTAATCAGATTTAGTATTAAAGGATGGAGGGAGAGGATTAAATGCTCGACCTGTCTTTGTCCAGGATTATAGCGATCGCTTTTCTCCCCATTTCCTCATCTATCTACTTCCGTCGTATTTTTGACTCACGAAAGTTAGCAACAGACTCTACTAAACCTAGGCAGATAAAGCTGGATAAAAGCGAAGAACGACCGTAACTCATCCAGGGTAGGGGAATCCCCGTAATTGGCGCTAAACCAATCGTCATGCTGATATTGACCGTAGTCTGAAAAGAAATAATGGTTAAAACGCCGATCGCCAGTAAAGAACCAAAATCATCCTTTGCCGTAGCTGCGATCCAAACTAAACGAATACAAATTAGCCAGAATACTGACAGTAAAATAATGCTGCCCAAAAAGCCAAACTCTTCACCTACAGCAGAAAAAATAAAGTCGGTATGCTGTTCAGGAATAAAATCAAGCTGAGTCTGAGTACCTTGATACCAACCCTGCCCCCAAAACTTGCCCGCACCGATTGCAATTCGTGATTGAATCAGATGATATCCTCCCCCTAATGGATCTTGTTCTGGGTCAAGAAACATAATCAGCCTCGCCTTTTGATAATCTTTGAGTAAGCTCCAAAAAACATTACCTAGTTCGACTGCGCCAAAATTGATTACAAAGGCGCTCAGAGTTGAAATAATTTTATTGGGTAAGGTTAGCCAAGCAATACCCGCCACCGTCAAAACCCAGAGCACCCAGGCAGGTAAGTAAAGGTTGTAGAGAATAGCCGAGAACAGAGGGGAAACCATGAGGATCAGCCAGCCAGTTTTGGCATTTGCCCAATACAGCATCACGATTACCATTGCCCCAAAAACCAAAGAAGTCCCCAAGTCAGGCTGTAAAAAAACTAGACCCCAAGGAACAGCTGTAATTGCCAGGGTTCTGGCTACCATTTTTAAATCAGTACCATCCTGATTGTGTAATAAAGCAGCGAGAGTAATGACCATCGCAATTTTGGCAAACTCCGAAGGCTGAACATTAAAACCACCAATATTAATCCAGCGCTGCGCTCCTTTTGCCGTTACTCCCGTCAGCATTACGGCGATCAAAGAAAGGTTAGTCACAGCATAAATTAGCCAATGCCACCGCAATAAAACCTCATAGCGCCAACGGGCAAAAATTAAGGCAATAATTAAACCCAAACAACCAATCGTCCAGTGTTGATAGCTGTAGCTATGTCTACCAGGCAGTTCTGTACTATAAATAGTGAAGCCACCAAAAACAGTCAGGGCAATAACCGCTAACAACAAGAACCAATCTAGCTGGCGCCAGGCACCTATAAATGAAAATGCCCGCTGTCCAAAAGAAGTGAGCTTTGATTTTGGAGTATTTGATTTACCAGATTGAGTCCGAGATTTAATCACTTTATGACTAGATAGAAAAGCTAACCCTAATAAGAAAAGAGTCGATCTTATTGAAAGCGATCGCTCGACAGTCGTTCGAAATATTGAACCAACATTACTGCCGATCCTATCGAGTATCTGAATTTTGGCAAGCCTGATCGCATCTGCTTTAAAACCTATAGTTCTTAAGCCATAGTTGAGATGAAATTGTCGATCGCCCAACAGGGTAAAATCGATCTCAAAAGCGATTAATCTTCTTCGCGTCGAATTAGTGTCGAAGCCGTAGGTTTAGCAGAGTAATAATGGACAATATTCAGCCTCAATCTTCAAAGACAGAATCCACGAAATACTTTCAGTTTGAAACAGACTTTGTTGGCTCTTTACAGTGCATTCCCATGATTGTCAGAATGAAATTAGACAACTGCGGAGTCAAATTAAAACTAGTCCATTGGAATCAGTTTGATCGCTCCGAACGTCAAAAACTAGTTGACTTACCCTGCACTACTGCCGAAGAGAGCCAAGTATATCGAAACTGGCTACAGGGTTTAATTACCGCTAAAACTGGTCAACCAGCTAAGGAGCTACCAGTAGATCCCCATCCTCCCTGGCTAAATCCAAACATAATTCCCGATTCTGTTGGCGCCAAAGCCAAAACAAGTAACGCAACCTTATCTTTAGAGCACTGGTCAAATCTCAGACCCGCCCAGCGCTTTGCCCTAATTAAACTCAGTCGCCCCAGCCACGAAAATAAAAACTTTATCCCTGCACTAAAAGAGTTCGGGATTTTGCCTGCTAGTTAAGCTTTAGCTGTCTTAGTTTTGTGATTTCCGTTAGGGCGATCGCCAAAATATACGTTTAACCCTTTCAAGGTAATTAAGAGAAACATTTGCTTTTATTTACACAGATTAATCTAGATTTAGATTTATTTACAAAGCTCAGTCGCCGTAATGCTTAGACTCAACCCTACTAATATTTACTCAAACGCTTACAAAACTAGATTTTCCAGATGATTCGTTAGATGATAATCTTGAAGGTGGCAAAATTTTACACTTAATTAAGATTTTACCTGCCATATAAAACAGCTAACCACCAAGTAGATATAAAAAAATGGTAGCCACCACAGATAAAACAACAACTGGTAAAATTACACAAATTATCGGCCCCGTACTAGATGCCGAGTTTCCTAGCGGTAAAATGCCGCGTATTTATAATGCTTTAAAAGTAGAAGGAAAAAACCCTGCGGGAAATGACGTTTCAGTTACTTGCGAAGTACAGCAGCTACTTGGTGACAACCAGGTTCGTGCTGTAGCGATGAGTGGTACTGATGGTCTAGTCAGAGGCATGGATATTGTCGATACTGGCTCACCTATCAGCGTTCCCGTAGGTAAAGGAACATTAGGTAGAATTTTTAACGTTCTGGGCGAACCTGTAGACGAAAAGGGTCCAGTTAACACAGACGAAACATCTCCAATTCACAGACCTGCTCCTAAGTTAACAGACTTAGAGACAGCTCCTAAAGTATTTGAAACAGGCATTAAAGTTGTAGACCTACTAACTCCCTACCGTCAAGGTGGAAAAATTGGTCTATTCGGCGGTGCCGGTGTTGGTAAGACCGTTATTATGATGGAGTTAATCAACAACATCGCCATCCAACACGGTGGTGTATCCGTATTTGGCGGTGTAGGCGAACGTACTCGTGAAGGAAATGACCTTTACAACGAGATGATCGAATCCAACGTAATCAACGCGGATAACCCCGAAGAATCAAAGATTGCTTTGGTCTACGGTCAAATGAACGAGCCACCTGGTGCAAGAATGCGCGTGGGTCTTTCTGCTCTAACCATGGCAGAATACTTCCGTGACGTTAACAAGCAAGACGTACTGCTCTTTATTGATAACATCTTCCGCTTTGTACAGGCTGGTTCTGAAGTATCAGCACTACTAGGTCGGATGCCTTCTGCGGTAGGATATCAGCCTACTCTTGGTACTGACGTAGGTGATTTACAAGAGCGTATTACCTCGACTAAAGAAGGTTCGATTACTTCCATCCAAGCGGTATACGTACCTGCGGATGATTTAACGGACCCCGCTCCTGCAACTACTTTTGCCCACCTAGATGGAACGACAGTATTGTCCCGTGGACTTGCTTCCAAAGGTATTTATCCTGCAGTAGATCCTCTAGATTCCACTAGCACAATGCTTCAGCCAAGTATTGTTGGCGATTTACATTACGATACTGCTCGTGCTGTACAGTCAACGCTACAGCGCTACAAAGAACTACAAGATATCATTGCAATTCTTGGTCTGGACGAACTTTCTGAAGAAGATCGTATCGTTGTTGACCGCGCTCGTAAAATCGAACGTTTCTTATCACAGCCTTTCTTCGTAGCAGAAGTATTTACAGGTTCTCCTGGTAAGTATGTATCCTTAGATAACACTATCAAAGGTTTCCAAGCTATTCTCAAAGGCGAATTAGATGACTTGCCAGAGCAAGCGTTCTACCTAGTTGGTGACATTGAAGAAGCTAAAGCTAAAGCCGAAAAATTAAAAGCTGCATAGTCAGTCAACAGTCAACAGTTAACAGTCAACAGTGAAAAGTCCTTTTGGTATTGATCGCTGTTTGCTGTTTGCTATTTGCTGATAAACGGTAAATGATAAATGGTAAATGATAAATGGCGTTAAACGTAAAAGTAATTACTCCAGACAAGACTGTTTGGGACGATAAAGTAGAAGAAGTAGTTCTACCTAGCACTACTGGGCAATTGGGTATTCTATCTGGGCACGCTCCTCTATTAACAGCTTTAGAAGTTGGCGTATTAAAAGTTCGCCCAGGGAAAGAGTGGAAAACGATCGCCCTAATGGGTGGTTTTGCCGAAGTAGAAGACGATGAGATCAAAATTCTGGTTAACGGTGCAGAGTTAGGCGACGATATTGATCGCGATACAGCACAGGCAGAATACAACGAGGCTCAGTCCAGATTTGACAAAGCTGGTAATGGCGAAGATCGCCAAGAGAAAATTCAGGCAGAAAACTTGATGAAACAGGCTAGAGCTAGATTGCAAGCATCTGGTGGAGTTGTCTAGACAGATAAAGGATGAAGGATGAGGAAGTAGTATTCAATTGCGGGTACTTTTCTTTGTTATTAGCAATTTATAATTTGTTATTCCTCAATAGAGTATTTCTTAAAAAAGGGCAGGTAACGTCATGTTATTCTGCCCTAATCTATATTTATTTGTGCGACCGCGGAGTGTACCCTACGGGTAATCGCCTTTGAGTTAGCGTTTTATCTAAAGCTTAAATTTAACTCAGGAGATGCCCTGAAAAGCTTTTACCTGAAGCTACTATCTAGTTAGTTCCTGTAAACACAATGTTGGGGAACTTAGTTTGTGCTTGGGTCATAGGCGTAGTTTTGCCTCTTTCTGTCCAGAAGTTAATTACTTCAGTTGCCTGGTTGAGAATGTCGATGCTTTCAGCTTCTTCAATCCAGTGCTTTGCTTCCAATTCGTCTTTTAGCTGTTGCCAAGCATCGTTGCGGGGCCAAAAGTAATAAGCTGTCAAAGGACTAGTACCCTTACCTACTACCTGGTCTACAGCGATCGCTACGTTCTTATCTAACCACAATACTTTTAATTTAAACCTTGCCTCTGATTCCAATGACTCCAAATTAAGCCTCCGATAATTTTATTTAAGGATTATTTTACATACTAAGCCAAAGATAATTATACAAGAAAGCGTTCCTCTCAGAAGATGTTTTGAAAGCGATCGCTATTTTTGATTTAGCGAAAGTAATTTGCAGTCTAGAAGATTATTCTGAGAACGCGATCTCCAGTCTTATTCATCTCTTATTTATCAGTCCTAAGTTTTGATGCTATACCTGTTAAACATACAGTCTAAAAGTAGAAACAGTGACTAAAATTACAACTATTGAACAGTATAAGAATAGCAGCGGTTATAGTATTAAACCTCAAATATCAGGAAAAAACGTAGTTTGGCATAGTCAACAAGACAATAAAGATAAAATATTTTTCTACGACGGAAATAAAACTGTCGAAATTTGCAGCGTTGAGATCGATCCTGAATTATCTCCTATAAGAATACAGTTTTTAAATATATCTGGAGATTATGCAGTTTGGTTGGGCATTGATTCTGATGGAAAAAAACAAGTATTTTTCTATGATGGACAAGAAAAGATTCAGATTACAGATAATCATAGTGATAGTGGATCTATTCTATTTCCTCAAATCACTGAAAATAGCATAGTGTGGAATAGCGACGTTGCCTATTTTTTCGAGAATATCATATATAACAGCAAAATATTCCTTGATAATGGAAAAGATATTGTGGAACTTACTAATAGTGAGCGAGTTGCTGCGCCACCTAAACTGTCAGGCGATAATATAGTTTGGTCTGGTTTCGATTCTCAGAATAAGAAACAGATATTCTTCTACGATGGCAAAAAAGTTATACAGCTCACTAAAAACAACAATTTTAATAATTCCTCTCAGGTTAAAACAACAATAGAAAAGAAAACTCGGCAAAAAGAAGAATTTATTCAGGATAATAAAAGATTTTCCGATCGCAGCGATATAAATATTCAGATTACCCGTACTTATAATCCAATTTTTGGTGAAGACAACACTGACAAATACAAGAGTATAAGTGATGATTATAATCCTCTAATATCGGGTAAAAATATAGTTTGGGAAGCGGAAGGAAATTTATTTTTGTACAACGGTAAAAAAATTGTTCGGCTTGATGATAAAAATAGAGACGTAAATGGTTACTCTGTCAGAATATCAGGCGATAATGTTGCATGGACGGCTGAAAATCCTGATAGCGGTAGAGAAGTATTTTTATACAACGGAACAGAGACTATCCAACTTACCAATAATGGTACAAGAAATATGTCTCTTGGAATATCAGGAAAAAATGTAGTTTGGCAGGGAGTAGACTCAGATGGTGATAGCGAAATATTTTTGTATAACGGAAGAGAAACTATTCAGCTTACTAATAATGATACGGTTGACAAGTCTCCTCAAATATCAGGCGATTACATAGTATGGCAAAGTAGTTTTGATTTGTTTGCCTATAACGGAAGTGAAGTTATTCACTTAGCGAAAAGGACTGGTGGTAGACTTTTACATTTATATCCAAAAATTGACGGTAACAAAATTGTTTGGGAAAAACATGATTTACTCGACAATACAACAAGCATCATGTTGGCAACTCTAAATGATTCAGAATCTTTATCCATACCAACAATTGATCGTGCTCCTCAAATTCTGACTACTTCGGCGATCGCAATTTTCAGCTTAATTTTGGTATATCTTTGCCAGAAGTTAATCTACAAGCATTAATAAGCGATCGCTTTTGAACAGCGGTAATATTGTCACGATCGTAGTCTCGGCTTATCGATAAATATCTCGGCGATGACCTACTCGCACTACTAAAACCAATAAATTTTTATCTTCAATTGAATAGACTATTCGATAACTTCCGACCCTGATTCGATAATAGTCGTTGCTGCCCTTGAGTTTAGTACAGCCGTTTGGACGAGGATCGTTGCATAAATCTTGAATTGCGGACTTTATTCGCTTGATATCCTGGATGGGGATAGATCTAAAATCCTTTTTAACCTTGCGATCGAATTTA
This sequence comes from Cyanobacteria bacterium J06600_6, assembly GCA_038529195.1. GTDB lineage: Bacteria > Cyanobacteriota > Cyanobacteriia > Cyanobacteriales > Xenococcaceae > Waterburya. The sequence continues at coordinate 9,724 of JBCBEA010000023.1, read as the reverse complement.
ATTGTATAAGAATTCAAATTAAGCCTCTAAATCGCCAAAAAACTCTTCAAAACTAACTGTTTCTTGTTGAGGATCTTTCATTCGAGATTCAGCTATCTCTAAGTCTTGCTTATCTTCTGCTTGTTGTAAAAGTTGTTGGAATAGGGCATAGTCAGGCGCGGAAATCATATATACCGCTTCGTTGCCAGAACGTTTGATGGCAATATGTTCCGAACCATAGGCTACTCGATTTAAGGTGTCGGCAAAGTTTTTTCTGGCTTCCGCCGAAGATATAAATTCCATACTCATTTTTTGTACATAATGTACTTATTGTACAAATAGAAGCTAGCAAAGTAAATTAAATAACCTTTACTTGTCGATCGCACTTCTCAAATTTTAACGACTTCAGCGATCGGACGTGGAGCGCAGCGGAGCTAATCCTTTAGGGCAGTTTTTAGCTTGGTTGTTATACATCTCTTAAAGAAGCTAATAGCTAATAGCTGATAGCTTAATAACAAAGCTAACTTGCACTAGACGCGATACAGATGAAAGCAATTCTTATTTTCGATATTGACGGGGTGATTCGGGATGTGGGTAATTCTTATCGAAAAGCGATCGCCGATACGGTAGAAGAGTTTACTCAAGGCGGTTGGCGACCAACGATGGATGATTTGGATAACCTCAAGTCTGAAGGGATTTGGAATAATGATTGGGAAGCATCTCAGGAATTGACCTATCGTTATTTTGAGGCGATGGATAAGTCTCGCGAAGAGGTGAATCTAGACTACGACCAGATTGTCGAGTATTTTCAGGCGCGCTATCGAGGTACAAATCCCGAACTGTTTGATGGTTATATTGCCGATGAGCCTTTGTTAGTAACTCCCGAATATTTTCAGCAATTGCAAGGTAATGGGATTGACTATGGCTTTTTTAGCGGTGCAACTAGAGGATCGGCAGAATTTGTCATAAAACACCGTTTGAAGTTAGAAAATCCAGTTTTGGTAGCGATGGAAGATGCCCCGAGTAAGCCAGATCCCACGGGGATGTTTCAGGCGATCGCTAAATTAGGAAGCAGCCCAGAAAACACTACGGAGCGAGCTGTATTTTATCTCGGTGACACGGTAGCGGATATGTATACGGTAGCTAAAGCCAAAGAATTAAAGCCCGAAGGGAAGTGGATCGCCGTGGGTATTTTGCCTCCTCACGTACAGACTACCCAAACAAAAAAAGAAGATTATGCTCAAAAGCTATTAGCAGCGGGTGCAGAAATTGTCTTGAGCAACGTGGAAAAGCTAAATTTACAGCTAATTAAAGATCTCAGTATCAAGCAGGATTAAATAATATTTAGACTTCTTGCACGAGTCAGGCGATCGCATTTTGCTAGTTAGCGAGAGTTTTTATTCGTTAGCTCGTTCTTCAGGGGATACCGCTTCGCACATAAGTAAGAAGTAGAAGGAGTTTAATGTAATTATTAACTTAGCGGTCGCCTTTCTCCCCATTTCGCAACTTCCCCATCTCCCTGCGCCGTAAGCGTAGCTGTATATCCTCTAATAGCTGGCGATTTACCCCCATCAGGTCGGCAATTAAGCCAAATATCCATAGCTGTACACCGATTAAAATTAACATAGCAGCCAGAATAAGGCTCGGTACCCGGGGTTTAGCAGGATCATCGCCAATTATGCCCCAAAATAAGAATAGCCAGCGACAGCAAAGTATAAAGCCCAAGCTAGAAGGAACGCTGCCCAAAAGCATAAAAAACTTAAGCGGACGATAGGTCATAAAGATCCGTACAATCGTCAAAATTGAGTGCTGGACGTAGACAGAGATGCTTTTGACTAGTCGGGAAGGGCGTAAAAAACCGTTTGTCCGAATTGGCACAGAAGTGATTGCTAAACCCTTTTGACCAGCCTGAATGATGGTTTCTAAGGTGTAAGTATATTCGTTAAAAACATTGAGTCTTAAGGCTGCTTCTCTGCTTATTGCCCGAAAACCGCTGGGAGCATCGGCAATCTGGGTTTGGCTGGCTAGACGGACGACAAAACTGCCTAACTTTTGCAGTAATTTTTTGATCGGCGAAAAATGTTGAATCGACTCAATCGGTCTGGCACCGATCACAATCTCTGCCTCTCCCCGCAAAATAGGCGCAATCAAAGCGGGAATATCTTCTGCACAATATTGATTGTCCGCATCGGTATTAACAATAATATCTGCTCCTGCCGATAGACAGGCTTCAATTCCCGCCATAAAGCCTTTTGCCAAACCCTGATTAGTTTTGAAATTGACAATATGATCCACTCCACAAGCTTGAGCCACTTCGAGAGTGCGATCTCGACTACCATCATTAATAATCAGCCACTCAACTTGGTCAATGCCAGATAACTGACGAGGAAGAGATGATAAGGTCAAGCCTAAAGTACCTTCCTCGTTATAGCAGGGAATTTGAATAATCAGCTTCATGGTGTTTTTACTTCAAGCAGCAACCCAATTCAAATACTTATGACTGTTGCTCTTGTTGAGTAAAGCAGCCTAGATTAACAAATGCCAATTGTCCATTGTCCATTGTCCATTGTCAATTACCACTGCGCTGGATTGTCCAAAAAGGAAAAGTTTGACTGGGGTTGATGGTTACGCCATTAATTTCATTTTGAGCGAAAGCATAGTCCTTTGTTTGCCAAAGAGGAACATATGGCACATCTTCCGCCAGTACTTCCTGTAGTTCAACCAAGATAGCCTGACGTTTGGCGGTATCCTGTTCTTGTCGAGACTGGTCAATTAACTCATTCGCGCGATCGCTATAGTAAAAAGAACCGCGACTTTGGGCTGCACCAGATTCACAGCCAGTATTGGGCGAACCAGCACCGCAGCTTAGGAAAGGCTGAAGATAATTATCGGGATCGAGAAAGTCAGGATACCAATCGACTAGCGCAGCAGGATAGACTCCCTGGCTAAGATTGCCAAAGAAAGAAGCGGACTCGACGCTGTTAGGAATAAACTGGACAATTCCGTCTAGCTCTTGTTCCGCATAGGCTTTAATAGTTTCTGCTACAATACCTCGCGTAATTGAACCGCTAGGATGCCAAATCTCGACGATCGCTGGATTTTCTGCCGAGTAACCAGCTTTCGTCAGTAGTTCTTTCGCCTTGTTACTATCTGCTTCGCCGTACTTTTCAAAACTGGGTTGATAAACATCAAATGCTGTTGGTACAAGACTGTAAATTGGTTCTGCTTGTCCTTTTAAATCGCGATCGTTGATTAAACTACGATTAATGCCTGCTGCGATCGCCTGACGCACTTCTGGCTGATTCAGAGGTTCTTGCTGTATGTTCAAGACTAGATAGTTAACTACCGAGCCAGTACCTTCAATTACCTGATGACTGTTGTTGTTTTCTAGCAGCGTGGCAATCTGCTGGGGATCGAGAGACTGATAGGCGACATCAACTGCTCCAGTTTTGAAACTGTTAAACAGATTGGCTGAGTTGCCACCATATACCTGCATATTAATCCCCTGATTGGCAGACTTTTCTCCCCAATATTCAGGATTCGCATCGAGGCTAATAGAATCGCTTTTAAACTGCTTTAGCTTATATCTGCCTGTACCGACTAGCTGATTTGGATTAAATTCTCCCGCACCAATTTTGTAAACTGCGGGGGAGACGGCGCAAGCACCAGGATAGGCGAGTAGAGAAGTTAAGGCAGCAAAAGGTTGCTTGAGAACGATTTTGAGCTGGTAATCTCCTGTCGCTTCCACAGACTCAATTACATCCCCCAACAAAAATGCAGGCTTTCCGCCATTTTCAATAAAACGCTGTAGCGAAAACTCCATTGCCTTGGCGTTAAAAGGCGTCCCGTCGTGAAACAATACTCCTTCCCGAATAGGAATTGTATAGGTTAAGCCATCTTCGCTAATTTCAGGCATTGCCGTTGCTAAAAGTGGCTCGATTTCCGTAGTCCCTACTTTATAGGTATAGAGGCTTTCCGCTACATTGTAGATAATATTGCCTCCGGCAAGTTCGTAGTTATCTGCAGGATCGAGAGTTCGTGGCTTGAGAGTAGTTCCCACCGAAATTCGCTCGCGATCTACCGGATTGCGATCAGATTGAGATTGATTATTACATCCGACTACTAATAGAAAACAAACGGAAAATAGAATTAAATATTTGCCCAAAGACTGGCTAATTCTCTGTAATCGTTGCCCAAGGCAAGAAAATTGATTAGTATTCATTACCTAGAAAGATGATTCTAAAAGTCTATCTCGCATGATAATGGGTAATTAATCAAATCGTCGTCTGTTGGCTTTGACGGGATCGAAATAATTTTAAATGGCGATCGCTAACTACAATCAAACCTATCAGCTTCTACTCATTCAGTCATGACCGAAAATTTGCCTAGAGTAAACTTCAGAGAACTACTGCTGCTATTCTTACGTAGAAGAAAACGCTTAAAAGTTGTCGGCGAGTCAATGTTGCCATTGCTCAAGCCTGGAGATGAAATTATCGTTAATCCTTATGCCTATGCTAAATCTTCGCCACAGATCGATGACGTTGTAGTGCTAGTTCATCCTCTGCAAAAAAGTTTGGTAATAGTCAAAAGAATTGCTGCTCTAGATGCTCAAAACCGATGCTTCTTGCTGGGAGACAATTCGCAGCAAAGTACCGATAGTCGTCACTGGGGAACTATCAAATCTGCCAATATTATCGGCAAGGTAAGTAGTCAATTTTACTGAGTCAAACTGCCAAACACTTTAGTCTGAAAAAATTTAACTTTTCACTAAAATTAAATAGTTTGCCTTTAACTAAAATGTAACTAATACAGCAAATTTATCGTAGTTCCCTTAATTAACAAAGTACATGAACTACTTTTCTACTGCTACCTGGAAAGCACCGCAATCTTCAAAGATTTCAAAAGCTTTGTCTAACTGAGTTAGTTCAAACATGATTCGCACAGAAGGCGCGAGAGAACAAATTGCAAATCTGTGCCCTAGATTTTCTGACAGGCGGAAGGCTTTAATTAATGCCATTAATCCAGCACTATCCATAAACTCTACGGCTTCCATATTAACTAGCAAAGCCGAATCGGCTGAGGATTTAACCTTTACCGTCAAACGTTCCAGAAATTCTGCTGCGTTGGCTGCGCTGAGAAAACCTTCTGGTCTAAAAGTTGTAAATTGTGTGCGTAATTGTGTGCTGCTCATTTTATTGTTTCTCGTTCTAGATATTGCTCAAAAACTAGCTTTATGTTCCAAGATTAGTCTGTATATTTACGGAGATCCACTTTTTGTTGTCTACTTCACGTAATCTTGACAACTAAGTAAAGTCCCGTTAAATCCTGACCTCAAACTCAGTCAACTATGAATACATATGTATGAAGCTTTACGCCTCTGGTATCCATGTTTTGTATTGAAAACTCCATTTCACCCTAAAAAAGAGAAACACCTTATATTTATAATCAATTTGTAGAATTTCCATATCAGGGCAATTACCGATCTTTCAGAATTGACCAAAACACAGATAATCATAAATTTAATTATTCGTGTGAGTTAATTATTGTCTAATTTAGCTTCTTATTTGGTATTCGAATTTACTAAACCCGTACCTTTCATATGTCGCTGTTTTTATTGATAACAAAGGTAGGACATAAAAGTAAAAACTCAGGGAAAACTAGCAGAAAACAAAGTCAGATCAAGCAATTGTAATCACAACTAGCTTTGGGGATATTTAAAACTTATCTTGATGAGCTTGCCAAACCAAATAAACAAACTTATTTAAGCACTTTTGATTGATTTTGTTGTTCTTAGAAATATGGCTAATATCTGACAATTGTGGTAAGAAATCAATAATTTCTGAATCTAGAGCTGGTCTAAATAAAACATCTGGCCAAAGCAAATCAGAACTTGACTGTAAATCAATCAAATTAGTTTTCCAATAATCCTGACTATGAGCGACAAGATTTTGCTGTGTAGACGTCTTTTGGCTTGACGATCGCTCTTCAGTCAAGCATGAGTTTAAGTCAAAATCCTGCTGTTCGAGATTTACTAGGCTCAAGCACAACGGTCTAAACCAACATAATTGGCGATCGGGAATTAACTGAATCACCTCTCCGTAAAGATGATGATCGAGATAGTCAAGACTAACTATCTGATTTACTTTTAAAGGTAAGTTAATTGGACTCGATGGCAGGTTGTTCATGATTGACAATAGAAAACTTTTGCAATTTGAGTAATATGGCTGAACAGCTTGTCCTAACTCAGAATGAATAGTATTGTGAATGGTTGTTTTACTCTGTATAAAACAAAAAAAATAACACTTAATTTAAGTGCTATTTTTCCTAATCGCAGTTCATCTAAAAATCTGGCTAATGCCTGAACTGTTTTTTATCTAAGTTGCCCAGCTCAAATGAGATTTGATGTTTTGCGTCAGCAGAATGGCACAAAAACAATTTATGATCTGAGTCAATTCAAAGAATTGTGGCTAATGGGTTCAATGCTCAATGTCAGCTAGAACGGTATCGAACTAAGCAATCAACCATCCTATCTAAGATATATACCCAGACTCTTTTAATTTCGCGAAGATTTTATCCACGCTTTCAGACAATTCTTCTAAATCTGTACGACATTCAACTTCAGGGTTTGTCGGTGGCTCATAAGGATCGTCAATGCCAGTAAACTGTTTAATTTTACCTGCACGTACCTGTTTATATAAGCCTTTTACATCACGTTCTTCACAGACAGAAATAGGCGCGTTGACAAAAACTTCCAGGAAACTGCCAATACTAGCTCTCATCTCTTCACGAATAGCACGATAGGGACTGATTACAGGAACCAAGACAATTACGCCATTGCGAGCCAGCAATTTGGCTACAAAGCCGATCCGACGGATATTGGTGTCTCGATCTTCCTTAGAAAAGCCGAGGTCTTTAGTTAGATTTTCTCTGATTTCGTCACCGTCTAAAACTTCAAGCTGATAACCTTCTGACTTTAGTTTTGCGGTTAAAGCATCGGCAATCGTACTTTTTCCTGCACCACTAAATCCAGTAAACCAAACCGCTACACCCTGCTGCTTCATAATACTTTTTATTCCTTAATAAGTTTTTATGTCTCAAAGTATTCTACTTGATGAGGGTATGGCTGAGTCAAAATAACTATTTTAGTCTTAGCAAAAGGGCGTTGCTGATTTGAAGTATGAAACAGACAAAGGCGCTTAGTTTCCCACTTCTGGGACGTAGCGCCGCATGTAGTAATCTGCTCGTAGCTGCGCGAAACAAAGTTTCGCCAGTCGTGCGAAGCCTCTGGCTTCTAGCCTACATGCGGACAAGTCCTTTGTCTAAGGAGGCGGTCTGAGGCGTAAGCCTCTGCGACGACGATCTGCGCGTACGCGCTGCGCTATCAGCTATAAGCTTTTTGGTTAATTCACTTAATTGTGAGAAATTTAAAATCATTCCTCATTTATGCAACGCCAGCAAAAGAAGTTTAACTTACTCCCTTTCTGCTAATTCCATCCAGCGTTCGGTGTTGGTGTCAATCTCGTCATTGAGGGAAGCTAGTTTACCTGATAATTCCTGCACCAGATTAAAATCACTACAGTTAGTTGCCAGTTCGTTTTCTAATTTCTCTTTATCTATTTCCATTTGGGCGATTTTTGCCTCTAGTTTCTGATATTCTCGACGCTCAAAATTAGACAGGGGCTTGTTCGCTTTCGTTCGATCGCTAGATTTGGTTTTGCCATTGCTCTCCGCTTTTGGCTTACTTGCCTTTGGCTGTCGGGTAGTTTCCTGTTTGGCTAATTTTTCGGCTTTTTTCTTATGTTCGAGATAAATAGAATAATTGCCAGGATAGAGCCTGACTGAAGCATCTGGCTCGATCGCAAAAATAAATTCGACGGTGCGATCGAGAAAATAGCGATCGTGAGACACAACAATTACGCAGCCATTAAAGTTCTCTAAATAGTCTTCGAGAATGGCTAAAGTTTGGACATCTAAATCATTAGTCGGCTCATCGAGAATGAGAACGTTAGGGGCATCCATCAATACCTGGAGTAAAAATAAGCGTCGTTTTTCCCCACCCGATAGCTTATGAATCGGTGCATACTGTTGGTCAGGAGGAAATAAAAACTTCTCCAGCATCTGAGAAGCAGAGATCTTGTCTCCACTAGCAGTTGTGACTACTTCCGCCACTTCTTTGATGTATTCAATCACTCGTTGATTCTGATCCAGAGCCGATAAAATATTGTCTGAGTGCTGATCGAAATAACCAATATGAATCGTCTTGCCGATCTCCACCTTGCCCCGATCTGGCTCGATCCGTCCCGTAACAATATTCATCAGGGTTGACTTCCCTGCACCGTTAGCGCCAATAATGCCAATGCGATCGCTCGGGGTAAATTCATAGCTAAAATCACTAAAGAGAGTACGTCCCTCATAAGCTTTCGCCACGTTTTCTAGCTCAATTACTTTTTTGCCAATTCGTCTCCCAGGAGTATCAATATCAACCTTGCCTTGGGCTTCTTTGAACTCGCGATTCTGCGTTTCACCAATGCGATCGATCCTAGCTTTTTGCTTAGTGCTACGAGCTTTTGCTCCACGTTGCAGCCACTTTAATTCCTTCCGCAATACACCTTGAAGCTTACGCTGGCTGCTGGCGGTAGACTCTTCCTGTAGAGCCTTTTTCTCCAGATAGTAAGAATAATTACCCGCATAGGTATAGAGATCGGCGCGATCAATTTCCAAAATACGAGTCGTGACGTTGTCCAAAAAATAGCGATCGTGGGTAATCAATAAAATTGCCCCAGGAAAGCGAGCGAGATATTCCTGTAACCACTCGACCGATTCCGCATCTAGGTGGTTAGTCGGCTCATCCATCATGAGTAAATCTGGTTCGTTGAGCAGTGCTGCTGCTAAAGCGATACGCTTGCGATAACCCCCAGACAGATCCTTGACCTTCGCATCAAAATCTTCAATACCCAACTTACTCAAAACGATTTTAGCTTTAGTTTCCAAATCCCAGGCTTCTAGGGTTGCCATCTTTTCCGTAACTACCGATAGTCTAGCCATCAAAGCGTCAAGATCGCTGCCTTTGGCTGTGCCTATCTTATGAGAAAGATCTTCATACTCCCGCACTAGCTGCATTTGTTCGCCACTGTCAGCAAATACCTGATCGATAACCGTCAAATTTTCATCGATCTCAGGCTGCTGGGGGAGGTAAATCACTCTTGCTCCCGATTTAAGCAGCCTTTGTCCCCCGTCCGTCGGCTCAATTCCCGCAATCATTTTAAGGAGAGTCGATTTACCAGAGCCATTAACCCCAATCAATCCCACCTTGTCATTTGGCTCGATACTAAAGCTAGCATCCCGCAAAATTTCCTTGATGCCAAAATCTTTTTTTATATTCTGTAGAGTTAGAATGCTCATTTATAATGCGTTTTAGGGGATAGCCCGATCTTGGTTTACTGTGCTTTAGCTGTATGCTCCTTATTGAGTTTAGAGGTAGAAGCAGAGAAATAGATCGCCTTTTTCTCTAAATAAGAGTTGATTATTCATTCTTTAATAAAAATTGCGCATATGCTTTGTATTGGACATCGCGGAGCAATGGGACATGAGCCCGAGAATACCTTGTTATCAGTTAATAAGGCGATCACTTTAGGAGTAGATGCGATCGAAATTGACGTATACAACGTCGAAAATAACTTGGTCGTGATTCACGATCGCGATTTAGCCAGGACAACTAATGGCAGTGGTTATCTAGATCGTAGCA